>CAYSCC010000481.1:0-1501 GCA_964429375.1 uncultured Chakrabartia sp. | reverse complement strand
GACGATCAGGCGGTCGGCCAGCCCCTTCACGGCGGCAATCAAGGGCTCATGCGCGCCATCCTGCACGATAAGGCGGCGTGCGGCTGTGCACCGCTGCCCCGCGCTCAGAAAGGCGGACTGGATCACAAGCGCCGCCGCAGCAGGAATGTCTGCGGCATCCCAGACGATCAGGGGATTGTTGCCTCCCATCTCGAGCGCGAGGATTTTTCCTGGAGACTCTGCAAACTGGCGATTGAGCGCAACACCGGTCCGGGCGGAGCCTGTAAACAGCAGGCCGTCAATGTCACGATGCGCGGAAAGCGCACGGCCCTCATCAGGCCCACCGACAAGAAGTCGCACTACGCCTTCCGGAATGCCTGCCGCATGGTAGCATTCGACGAGCAATGCCCCGGTCGCCGGAGTCTTTTCAGAAGGCTTGAAGACAATCGCGTTGCCCGCAATCAGCGCCGGGACAATATGCCCGTTGGGAAGGTGGGCGGGAAAATTATAGGGCCCAAGGACAGCAAGCACGCCATGCGGCTTGTGGCGCACGGCCATGCGCGCGCCCATGTTGCCCTCAAGCCGCCTCTGCGAGGTGCGCTCGAGATAGGCCGAAATGGAAATCTCGACCTTGTTGATCACCGCTTCGCATTCCGTTCGCGCTTCCCAGAGCGGCTTGCCCGTTTCGCGCGCAATACAGTCAGCCAGGTCTTCGGACCTGTTGCGGACGACATTGACGAAGCGGCGCACGGCTTCCATGCGGACGGTCACCGGCTGTGAAGCCCACCCAATCCAGTGCTGGCGCGCGGTCGCCACTTCGGCGTCAACGTCGCCGATGGGTCGGCGCCAATATTCCGCGCCCGTTGCCGGTTCATACGAGATGAGTTCAGACGCAGACATGCTCCCCACTCACTAGCCGCCTGTTCCGGGGACTGCAACATCGCGCCACCCCCCCCCGTGCGCAGAAGGGGTGTCCCACCCGGGAAACATCGATGATGTCTGCATCCGATGGGCGCGCCCAAGGGTATTTACTAGCGGCAGGACCATGCTGGCACTCAGAATTCGTTGTCGAAAGCCGACAGGCATCTCGGGGGTGGGGCAATCTGCTGAAGTCAATTCTTTTGGAGGAAAGTACGTTGCGTATCATCAGAAAAAGAGCGGGCTCATTGCTCGCGACTGTCGGCGGCATGGCCATCCTGGCGGTGGGCACCCCAGCCCTTGCGCAAGTGGCAGCAGGAAGCGCAGCCGGCGGAGGCGGCACGGCCAATGGCGTGAACAGCACCGCGTTCGGGCAGGGCAGCACAGCCAATGGCACAAATTCCTCCGCATTCGGCAATAATGCCAATGCGAATGGCGAAAATTCGACCGCGATCGGTCAGGCTTCGGTTGCCGAGTTCGGCTCGGTTGCCAATGGCACGAACGCACAAGCTCAGGGTGTGAATTCTACGGCAATTGGAAACAACTCTATGGCGACATCTGACTTCGGCGTTGCAATAGGCCAGTCCTCGTTGTCAGACGGTCA
>CAYSCC010000480.1:0-1508 GCA_964429375.1 uncultured Chakrabartia sp. | reverse complement strand
TCATGCTCCAATCACGGCGGGAGCGCAGATCGAGCGCCAGTCGCAGATCGCGTCGATCGAGGAAAAGACAGGAACGTCAGGCAGCCTTGCCTTCGTCACAATCGATCATCGGACATTTGCCAATGGGCTGCTTGCTGTGAGCGAGCAACAAGTCATCGTCTACCGTGAGCCAGCGAGCGGGCCAGCGCCTGCTAAAGGCGAAGGCGCGCCGGATCTGTCAGCATGGCAATGGCATCGCGCACTGACGCCGTCTGCAACCCTGCTCTTCCGCTACTCGGCGCTGACATTCAACACACACCGAATCCACTATGACGCAGCCTATGCCATCGACGAAGAAGCCTATCGCGGCCTTGTTGTGCACGGCCCGTTGACGGCGACATTGCTGTTGGATCTCGCTGCCCGCGAACTGGGCGACAACTGCCTGAAACGCTTTTCCTTCCGGGGGCAATCGCCCGCATTTGCTGGCGAGGCGCTCCATCTGGTTGGGCGTCAGGATGGCCCTGCCCTCACGTTCGCGGCGCTTGGCGCCGATGGCCGCACCGTGATGTCTGCCCAGGGCATTTCAGGCTGACGATCTGTCCGCGCGCCAGCTTGCGAACGCCATACTATCCTGAAATGGGCACCCCTTCCGTCACGCGCGCCCAGAGTTTCGCATCGTGCCCATACATGATGCGTGTGCCACGGGCGCGAAGCCCTGCAAGCCTGTCGAGCGTGACAAGACCTTCAGCCTTGTCGTGCGTAAATCCGGGCAGTGCGCGTTCATCGAGGTTGCGCTCGGTGTAGCAGCAATCCGCGGCCAGCAAGATTTCACCGCCGGGCAAACGTACAATAGCACTCTGATGGCCGGGCGTATGGCCATAGGTCGGGACAATCCGCACCGTGCCATCACCAAACAGGTCCAATTCACCGTCAATCGCCTTGACGCTGTGTCCGGTCTCGAAATCGATCCGGTTATAGACCCAGGGATCATCACAGGCCTGAGCTGCAGCCCACTCCCTTGACTGAACAATCACGGTTGCATTCGGCACAAACATCATACCGCCGCAGTGGTCATTGTGCAGATGGGACGCAATGATCCAGTTGATGCTCGCAGGATCGACATCAATGGCACGGAGCCGCGCGGCGATGTCCATTCCTTCGAAAAGCTCAAGACCAAATTTCCCCGGCGGGAGGCGGGATTCAATGTCACGCCTGTTCCGCTCTCCCAGACCGGTATCGAACAGGACGCGCCCTTTCGGATGGTCGATCAAATAGGCCGGCACTGGCGATCGAACGTAGCTCTGATCATCAAGCCCCTCGATGAAAAAGCCCGCCTTGCATTGAAACCAGCCACAATTGAACGCGTAGAGCGAAATCGTCATGCCCGCGCCTCATAGTCCACAGTATCGGGATCGAGCGCTCCACCTTCTTCCAACTGGACCCCGAAACTGTTGAGCAACATTGAAACCTGCGTGTACTGGCCGACTGTGAAGACGAGGTCCATCTTCTGCCGTTCGCTGAAAAAATCG
>CAYSCC010000479.1:0-1509 GCA_964429375.1 uncultured Chakrabartia sp. | reverse complement strand
GACCTCTTCATTCAGGCCAGCGACGGTTGGGGTCATGACAATCCGGTTGGAATCCTGAACCGCAACATTCCAGTCTCGTTGGCCCGTGGCGCCAATCCCGGTGGTCAGGCGCCGGACGCTTTCGACCGCTGCGTCGAGCTGTCGAATGTCACGCACGAAAAACGAAAGTTCGCCGCCCACGGTCGAAATGTCGCCGATTTCAATGCGCGGATCGGCGCGGCGCATCTCGGTGCGGACGCTTTCCTCCATCCGCTCTAGCCGTTGCTTTGCAACGTCATTGATATCAGCTTCGAGCAGCAAGTGGCTGCCGCCCTTCAGGTCAAGACCAAGATTGATTCTCGTGGCAGCATACCGCGCCGGAAGAGAATCCCTTACGTCTTCGGGGAGCAGACTCGGCAAGGCAAGTGCAACGCCGATAACCATTGTCGCAATGGTCAGCCACACCTTCCAGCGGGGAAAATCAAGCATTTCTGGCTCAGTCGTTTGCTGGCTTCGAGGAACCGGCCGGAGTGATGTCCGACAATGTGGCCTTGATCGCCTTGACCTTGACGCCGCTCGCAATCTCGACCTCGACGATGTCTCCATCAACCTTGGTCACTTTGCCAACCAGTCCTCCACCCGTGACGACGCTGTCGCCCTTCTTGACGGCATCAATCATCGCGCGATGCTGCTTTGCACGCTGCTGTTGGGGGCGGATCAGGAGAAACCAGAAAATAATGAAGATGAGCAGCAACGGCACCATCTGTATAAAGAAGGCGGCGGCTCCTCCCGGGGCGGCGGCTCCTGCGGCGGCCTGGGCATAGGCGGGGGTGATAAGCATCCGAATTCCAGTTTGCGAAAGTAAGGGGAGAAGTTCCCGCGATTGCTGGCGCGCCTATCAAATCGGGGCTATCGGCGCAACCAGCACGTCAAGTGGGGAGCTTAAGGAGAGAATGCAATGATCATCGTGATGGGGCATGCGAAACTTGAAGCAGGAGAGATCGACCGGCTTGATGCGGAGATGCAGGCGCAAATCAAGGCAACACGGGCCGAAGACGGTTGCCTCGCCTACAGCTTCTCGCGCGATATACTCGACCCTGATACGCTGATCATTTCAGAGCGCTGGCGCGACAATGCTGCTCTTTCCGCACATTTTGCGAGCCCCCACATGGCTGCATTCAATGCCGCCTTGTCCAGCGCAAAGATCCTCGACCTCAAGGTTACGGCATTTGAAGACGGTCAGGAACGCATCCTGATGGGAGGCTGAACCTCCAAAACGCAAAATGGCCCCGAGTTTCCCCGGGGCCAAATGTGTTTGTTGACTGCTGCCAGCGTTTAACGCTTCGAGAACTGGAAGCTCTTACGGGCCTTGGCGCGGCCATATTTCTTGCGCTCGACCGAGCGGCTGTCGCGCGTCAGGAAGCCTGCGGCCTTAACAAGTGGCCTCAAAGTCGGCTCATATTTTGAAAGAGCCTGAGCAATGCCGTGCTTCACAGCGCCTGCCTGCCCTGAAAGGCCGCCGCCCTTGAC
>CAYSCC010000478.1:0-1514 GCA_964429375.1 uncultured Chakrabartia sp. | reverse complement strand
AGATCGAAAGGACTTCACCCAAAAAATAAAGGCAGCCCCGTTCCGCACCTGACGTCCATTGCACGAGTGCAAATCTCTCGTCTGCAATATGATCCAGCAAATTGCCGCGGCCGGTGCGCTCGAACTTGATCGGGACCTCATTTGCACATTGGCCTGCCCGATCATTCTTCCAGACGATGTGGCACGCGTTGAAATAGCCAAACCCCATGTCGTCAATCCGATAAACCTCTCCACCAATGACGAGCAGGCTGTCCGATCTCGCGAGGGCAGAGGCGTGACTGCCGATCAGATCGACAGGCGCCTTGAAATAGCATCCTGCAAGGAACAGAAGCGCTCCCCAAGACACGCACATACGGCAACGGAACATGATCTTCTCCCGGCCGAAATCCTGACCGGCCTTCGCTCGCATATAAGCCGCTGCCGAATGGCCCGTTATACGTAGATTGCCTGCATGGCTGAAACCGGATGGCAGGTAAACGTCTTCATGCGGCGATCTCAGTCATCGTCCAGTTCGGTTGCGCCGACGTGCGACCCACGTTCGTTGCCGTTCTCTTCAAGGCTTTCCGTTCGGCGAGGCGAAAATGCCAGAGGGTCATTTGCCCGGATTGCCGCAAATGTCCCGACAGAGGATGCAAGCGCGAGGATCCAGGCCAGAACGGGTGCCCGGGCCGCATGCTTCCAGGAGCGATCAGGCGTGACAGGCTTGGTTCCGGTGACCATCGCTCTGGCCAGATTCTCCCGGACAAGGAGTGACATGGCAAATACGGCCAGAACATGAATGCCCGCAAGAATGATCATCGCCTTGCCGAATGCTTCATGTGGTCCTTCGCCGTTCAGCACCAGTCCGGTCATGACGGCTGCCCCAGCCAGTAACAGCATCAGCAAAACCGCGATCCCGCCCAGCGGGTTGTGGCCAGGGGTCGGCTCAACGCGGAGGCGGAGCATCTGCCCTATGTGACTGAAGAAATGACCCGTCATGAGGAAACTTGCAAAACGCGCATATTCGCCGCCAGCAAACCCCCAGACAATGCGGAATGCGAGCAGAACAGCAACGCTATTCCCGGCAATCATGTGCCATTGGTTCAGTGGGCTGTCTTCCTCGGCAGAAATATAGGCAAACAGGATGAGACCCGCAAAAGACCAATGGAAGACCCGAGTTGGCACATCCCAGATTCTGACCCTGTCGCCGTCGGATTGTTCGTGGTTGTTTGCCATGCAGTACCTCCATGTGGCTGCCTGACTATGCAGGGTCGGGAGGTGATTGCATTGACGGATGTCAAATCAGCTTTCGGCCTCGATCTTGTCCTGAGTCTTGGTGAGGAAGTCGCCCGCATCATGGCGTTCCCGCAGCTGGCTCGCCGGGTCACCCACAGCGCGATTGACCATGCGACCCCGCTTGACTGCAGGCCGCTTGGCGATCTGGTCGGTCCAGCGCTGAACATTCCTGTATTCCTGGACCTGCAGAAACTCTCCGGCTTCGTAGACAAGCCCCTTTGCCAGCGCGCCATACCAGG
>CAYSCC010000477.1:0-1517 GCA_964429375.1 uncultured Chakrabartia sp. | reverse complement strand
AAGGCGCGCGTATCAAGCGTTTCCCGTTCGTCTGCTTCCACTATGGCGGCTTTGGCGCGAACACTTGTCTCGATGGCCCGGACCTGACAGTCGCGATCGCCTGCGATGATCGATCCGGCATTGGCCTCGCACCATTCGAAAAAGCCAAAATCGGAAATCAGGCCATATTTGACGACTTCCGCATAACCCGCGCGCATCTCGCGGACCGGCAACGTATCAAGCACTTCCGGGTCAATCAGGACCATTGCAGGCTGGTGAAATGCACCGATCAGGTTCTTGCCGGCCGTGCTGTTGATCGCTGTCTTGCCGCCGACCGATGAATCGACTTGCGCCAGCAGGCTGGTCGGGATCTGGATGAAATGACAGCCTCGCTTGATAATCGCAGCCGCAAAGCCGGTAAGATCGCCGATGACCCCACCGCCAAGTGCGACGATGTGATCACTGCGTTCAACACCGGCAGACAAAAGCGAGTCGCAGAGGTGCTCAAGCTGACCCCAGCTTTTTGTGGCTTCTCCCGGTTCCAGGACAATCGGATTGAGGGATACATCCGGCAGACTGGCCGACAATTTTGGCAAGACGCTGTTTGCCACATTCTGCTCGGTTACGACGATCAGGCGGCCATTGCGAATAAAGGGGGCAAGGTGGCTCTTGGCATTGGAGACAGCGCCAGATTCAATGATGATGTCATAACTCGCCGCACCCAGTCCGACCTTTACGCAAGACATGCCAGCTTCTCCAATATCGCGTTCACAGTCGCGTCATGTGGTGTGCTCTGGCTGCGGACGTGCAAATCGGCAAGCGCGTATATCGGATTTCTGGTTTCAGCGAGTTGCGTGAGCACTTCTCGCGCGTTCTTGCCTTTCAGAAGGGGGCGATTGTCACGACGAGCGACCCGGTCCACGATCACATCCAGGTCCGCGTCAATCCATACCGAAATTGCATTGCCCAGAATGAGGGATCGGGTTTCGGGGTTCATGAATGCACCGCCACCCGTTGCAATGACTTTGGCCGTTCCGTCGATCAGCCTTGCGATCACCCGGCGTTCTCCGTCCCGGAAATGGGCTTCCCCAAAGCGTTCGAATATTTCGGGAATCGAAAGTCCTGCCGCATCTTCGATTTCATGATCAGCATCGACAAAGGGAATCTGGAGCCGCTGCGCAAGCCTGCGACCGATTGTTGATTTGCCCACGCCCATCAGGCCCACAAGGACAATCGGGCGGCCCGGCTTTGCCTTTTCCAAATTTGCTTCACTGTTCATGGCGCGAAGGGCTATACACAGGCGTCGTGCTTGGGGCAAAGCAGCGTCTGAATTTTGCAAGGTGTTCGAATTCAACATGACTCGTTTGATCAAGTGGCTGGTTCCGGCACTGCTGATTGTAGGCGCAATGCTCTTTCTGGCAGGCCGGGTTTCGGAACAACCTCTGACAAGACATGAAAAGGCGGTCTCGCTAGATGCGCTCAGCAAATAAGGCCTGGCTTCTTGCGGCGCTGTCGTGCGTCGCGCTTGCGTCGGCCAT
>CAYSCC010000476.1:0-1548 GCA_964429375.1 uncultured Chakrabartia sp. | reverse complement strand
TATATGTGATCTCTGCTGTGCGAAATTGGGGTTGAATATGTCGGGTTCGGGTTTTGGAAAACGTGCAGGTGCGCTGGCTCTGGCCTTTTGCGCGCCCTTGGCGCTTGGCGCAACGGACCTGCACTCCAATCTCGAAGCGCGCGTGCTTGCAACGCACAATCGCGAGCGTGACCTTGCCGGGCTGCCACTCCTCCGCTGGAATGACTCCCTGGCCACTTCGGCCCGCTACTGGGCAAATCATCTCGGCAGGATCGACCAGCTTGAGCACGCGCCATACGATCCAAAAGACCGGAGCCCGCAAGGTGAAAATCTTTGGGCCGGCACGCGTGGGCATTTCCCGGCGGAGAGCATGGTGGATTACTGGATTCGGGAAAAGCGTTACTTTCGCCCCGGCCTGTTTCCCCAGAACAGCCGGACAGGGAAGATCGAGGACGTTGGCCATTATACGCAGGTGATGTGGCGCGATACCCGGGAAGTCGGATGTGCTTTGGGACAAGGCGTCAAATTTGACATTCTTGTGTGCCGCTACAGCTCCGTTGGCAACGTCGTCGGCCAAAAGCCATTCTGACATCCTGATCGGGGCAAAGCGCCCATCCTGGAAAGCCAAGGTGGCGCCGCCAGCCTGATGCCGCTATCGCGCTGGCACAGGCCATGGACACCTCCACGCACACTCAGGATCGGCACACGGGACAGGAACCGCCGCTGGCACTCTATGTCCATTGGCCCTTCTGCGTTTCAAAATGCCCGTACTGCGATTTCAACAGCCATGTGCGCGAAACCGTCGACCATGAATTATGGTGCCGTGCTTTGCTGACAGACATGACGCACGAGGCGGACCAACTGCAAGGGCGGACGATCGGATCGATCTTTTTTGGAGGGGGAACCCCGTCGCTCATGCCTCCAGCCACAGTGGCCTCCCTGATACAGGCAGCAGAAGAGCTTTGGGGCTTTACGGATAATGTCGAGATTACACTCGAGGCCAACCCATCTTCGGTTGAAGCCGCCCGATTTGCAGACCTGGCCGCAGCAGGCGTCAATCGTGTGTCGCTTGGGCTTCAGGCCCTGGACGATGCCGCGCTTGCCTTCCTTGGCCGTGCGCACAGCGTGCAGGAAGGTTTATCAGCCCTGGACACGGCCCAGGCAATCTTCAAGCGTGTCAGCTTTGACCTGATCTATGCCCGCCCCCAACAATCGAAACAGCAATGGGCCAAGGAACTCCAACAGGCCCTTGCCTTTGGAACGGAACACCTGTCCCTGTATCAATTGACGATTGAGCCAGGGACCCGATTTGCAGCCCTTGCCGCCAGCGGTGCGCTTGAGACTGTGGATCCGGATCATGGGGCCGAGCTTTACGAACTGACCCAGGACATGATGTCCAAAGCCGGCCTTCCGGCCTATGAAATATCGAACCATGCCCGCCCGGGCGCACAAAGCCGCCACAACCTGGCATATTGGCTGTACCATGACTATGCGGGCATCGGTCCGGGAGCGCATGGACGGCGCAGCGGCCTGGCGACGGTGCGGCACAAGAAGCCGGAAAACTGGCTG
>CAYSCC010000475.1:0-1551 GCA_964429375.1 uncultured Chakrabartia sp. | reverse complement strand
GGTCGGATCATGCGTTGCAAAGAAAATGTCGAGAAGGTCTGAATAGGAAATCTGTTCGGGATCGAACGTCACCCGGATTGCTTCGGCATGGCCTGTATCGCCGCCGCACACCTGGCGATAGGTCGGGTTGGCCACAGTCCCGCCTATGTAACCGCTCTCGACGCTCTCGACGCCATTGAGTGACTGGAACACAGCTTCGGTGCACCAGAAACATCCTCCGGCGAATATGGCCTGATCTTGGGGCATGGGGGTCCTTTTCAACACAGTATCGGCCTCGCCAGCACGGCCCACCCTCTAATCGTGCGTGGCGATCCAGTCCTCAACCACCGGGGCAATCCGGTCTCGCCATTTGCTGCCGTTGAAGATGCCGTAGTGGCCCGTTCCTTCTGCCATATAATAGCGCTTCATCCGGTCTTCCAGCCCCGTCGAAATGTCGAGCGCGGCCTTGGTCTGCCCGATGCCGGAAATATCGTCACGCTCTCCTTCGATGGCGAGCAGCGCAACGTCAGTGATGGCTGATGGATCCACCCGCTCGCCGCGATGCATGTATCGGCCATCGGGCAAGGCATGCGTCTGGAATACAACGTCAATCGTCTGCAGGTAGAATTCTGCGGTCATGTCGCAGACCGAACGGTATTCGTCATAGAATTCCTTGGTCGCATCGGCGCTTTCATCATCGCCGCGCACCAGATGCTTGAACATTTCCCAGTGGCTCATCATGTGGTTGCCGAGATTCATGGACATGAATCCCGCCAGCTGGAGAAAACCCGGATACACTTTCCGCCCTGCGCCAGGATAGGAATAGGGGACCGTTGCAATCACCGTATTGGCGAACCAGCTGTGGGGGCGCTGAGTGGCAAGGGTGTTGACCGAGGTTGGTGCCTTCCTGGTATCGATTGGCCCCCCCATCATTGTCAGCGTCCGGGGCAGGCAGGCATGTTTCTTGGCGGACATGACCGCGACGGCCGCATAGGACGGAACCGAAGGCTGACAAACGGCAAGCATGTGCGCGCCGGGCCCAATGACTTCCAGAAATTCGATCAGATAATCGACATAATCGTCGAGGTCGAAGCGGCCTTCGCTTAGTGGCACATTCCGCGCATCGCGCCAGTCGGTGATATAGACATCGTGGCGGGGCAACATGCGTTCAACGGTGCCACGCAGGAGCGTCGCATAGTGTCCGGACATCGGTGCTACGATCAGCAGCTTGGGGCCGGTGTCCACACCTTCCCGCACAAACCGCTTCAATTGGCCAAACGGCTTGCGAAGCACGACATCTTCTCGAACGGCCACTTTTGTCTCGCCGATCCATGTATGGTCCAGCCCGAAGTGCGGTTTGCCGCGTGGGGCCGAAGCATGGGCAAAGACATTCAACGCCGAAGCGAGGATTTCGCCGCCGCCAAAATAAGCGAAAGGGTTGGCCGGGTTGCTCAGGAATTCGGAGCTGCCCTGGGCCCAGGCGCTGGCGCCAGCAAGCCATGAGCGCTGCATTTCGTAAGCGTTGTAGATCATCAATCTTCCCTTGCTTCCCCAAAACTCTGGCCGAGAAAT
>CAYSCC010000474.1:0-1556 GCA_964429375.1 uncultured Chakrabartia sp. | reverse complement strand
ACATCGCCCGCCGGCTGACGCCGCAGCTCAACCTGCGCCTGGAAGCGCAGAACGTGCTCGGCACCGACACCCGCCGCCTGGCCAGCGCCTGGGCCGGCAGCGACAGCTGGTCGCTGGCCAGCGGCGAGCGCGGCCAGCGCGCTGTCTTGCTCTCGCTCGAAGGCAAATGGTAACCCCACCTTTATTTCGCTCACTTTCATCAAGGAACCCGCATGAGCACGAATCCCGCAGCAGCCCTGAGCGATGTCCAGCCTGATGGCTTCTTCACGAGAAGCCTTTCAGAATCCGATCCCGCTGTATTCAGTGGCGTTCGTCACGAGCTTGCGCGCGAACAGGACCAGATCGAACTGATCGCATCCGAGAACATCGTTTCAAGGGCTGTCCTTGAAGCGCAGGGATCTGTGTTCACGAACAAATATGCGGAAGGCTATCCCGGGAAGCGCTACTATCAAGGCTGCGCTCCTTCCGATGAAGTCGAGGCGCTTGCGATCGAGCGTGCGAAACAGCTGTTTGGCTGCGGGTTTGCGAATGTGCAGCCGCATTCCGGCGCACAGGCAAATGGGGCTGTGATGCTTGCGCTCACCACGCCGGGCGACACCATCATGGGCCTCAGCCTCGACGCTGGGGGCCATTTGACTCATGGGGCCAAGGCCGCAATGTCCGGCAAGTGGTACAACGCTGTGCAATATGGCGTACGTTCAGACACTCATCAGATCGACTTTGACCAAGTGGAACGCCTGGCACGGGAACATCGCCCAAAGCTAATCATTACGGGTGGATCAGCCTATCCCCGGCACATCGATTTCGCCAGATTCAGGGCCATAGCCGACGAAGTCGGCGCCCTGTTCATGGTTGATATGGCGCACTTTGCAGGGCTGGTCGCTGCCGGGTGTCACCCAAGCCCGTTTGCCCATGCCCATGTTGTCACGACGACCACGCACAAGACTCTGCGCGGGCCAAGGGGCGGCATGATCATGACCAATGACGAAGCCATTGCAAAGAAGATCAATTCCGCAGTCTTTCCAGGCTTGCAGGGTGGACCACTGATGCATGTGATTGCGGCAAAGGCTGTAGCCTTTGGCGAAGCTCTTCGCCCCGAATTCAAAAGCTATGCCCGCGCCGTCATCGAAAATGCGAAGATCCTTGCAGGGACATTGCAGGAGCGGGGCTGCAACCTGGTCTCAGGCGGAACTGACACGCATCTTGCGCTCGTCGATCTTTCCCCGCTTGGCGTGACAGGCCGCGATGCAGATGAGGCGCTTGAGCGGGCCGGCATCACCTGTAACAAGAATGGAATACCAAACGACCCGCTTCCCCCGGTCAAGACATCGGGAATCCGGGTTGGTTCGCCCGCCGGCACCACGCGCGGATTTGGCCCCGTCGAGTTTCGGGAAATCGGAAACATGGTCGCCGATGTGCTGGATGGTCTGGCCAGGAACGGCGAATCCGGGGATGCACAGGTCGAGAACAATGTGCGCGAGCGCGTTCGCGCCTTGTGCGCGCGCTTTCCAATCTATCCGGGGTTTTAGGACTTGCGCTGCCCGTTCTGTTCCCAC
>CAYSCC010000473.1:0-1574 GCA_964429375.1 uncultured Chakrabartia sp. | reverse complement strand
AGAGGGGTGGGCGGCGAAAAATATGCGGTGTTTGACCTCATCCGCATTGCAGGACTGGATGCCGAAGGGCTGGAGGCGCTTTTGCCGGAACTGGAAGGCTGGCCGGCGCCCATCGTTGCGGAAGTGATCCAGGATGCCCGATATGCGCCCTATGTCGCGCGGCAGGATACAGAGATCCAGGCCATGAAGGCTGCTGAATCCGTGAAGCTCGGGGATGGTGTCGACTATCGCGCAATTGCAGGGCTTTCCAATGAAATGGTCGAGCGGCTTGAGGCGGCCCGCCCGGCGACACTTGGCGCAGCCGAACGCATCCGTGGCATCACGCCGGCCGCTCTGGCGGCCATCCTGGTCACAGTTCGGCAAAAAGCAGCATGACGGAACAGGAAGCACGGGACTGGCTCCTCCAGCGCCTTGGCGTTTCACGTGAAACACTGGACCGGCTCGCTGCTTTCGCCGCATCAGTGATCGAGGAGAATGAGCGGCAAAACCTGATCAGTGCAGCCAGCGTTCCATATATCTGGAGCCGGCATATCGTCGATTCGGCACAACTGCTCACGCATGCCACACGGTCCCGGGCGGATGGCCTGTGGCTCGACCTTGGAACCGGGGCCGGCTTTCCCGGCATGATCGTTGGCATTCTCGCTGATTTTCCAGTGGTTCTTGTCGAATCGCGGCGCAAACGGTTCACGTTCCTTGAACAACAGGCCGCAGCTCTTGGCCTTGCGCATGTGCAGGTTCACTGCGGCCGCCTCGAGCAGTTGGAGTCCCTTGCAGCCGACACGATCTCGGCCCGTGCCTTTGCCCCACTCGGCAGGCTTTTTGAAGTTGCCCACCGTTTTTCCACAGAAAAGACGCAATGGCTTCTGCCAAAAGGACGAAGCGTGCGCGAAGAACTGGAATCGATTGCGGGATCGTGGCAGGGTAATTTTCGGGTAGAGCCTAGCATCACCGATGATGGAGCCGCGATCATCGTTGCGAGCGAAGTAAGACCGAGGAAAAGATCCCGATGATTCGTATTGCCGTTGCAAACCAGAAGGGTGGAGTGGGAAAGACCACAACGGCAATCAATGTTGCCACGGCCCTTGCCGCAACAGGCTGGCGCGTGCTTCTTTTCGATCTTGATCCGCAAGGCAATGCATCGACAGGGCTTGGCATTCACCAGGCGGAGCGCGTGCGATCGAGCTATGATGTCCTTCTGGGGGACTGTGGCCTGTCTGATGCGGTCATTTCGACGCGCATTCCCCGGCTTGATCTTGTTGCCTCTACGCCAGATCTCTCTGGTGCGGAAATCGAGCTGGTCGAGTTTGAGCAGAGAACCCACCGCCTGCTGACGGCCATCGAATCGGCACCTCCGGGGAAGTGGGATATCGCCCTGTTCGATTGCCCACCGTCGCTTGGCCTGTTGACGCTCAATGCAATGGTGGCTGCGCAGTCCTTGCTGGTTCCCCTTCAGTGCGAATTTTTTGCGTTGGAAGGATTAAGCCAACTATTACAAACAGTTGAGCGGATTCGGGGGCGTTTCAACCCGACACTTTCGATCCTTGGGGTCGCTCTGACCATGTATGATCGGCGCA
>CAYSCC010000472.1:0-1578 GCA_964429375.1 uncultured Chakrabartia sp. | reverse complement strand
CAGCAGACGTGGGCGCGGACCTTGTTGGCAAGGTCGAAGCCGGAATCCCGGAAGACGATCCCCGCAACCCGGCCGTGATTGCCGACAATGTGGGCGACAACGTGGGCGACTGCGCCGGCATGGCCGCCGACCTGTTCGAAACCTATGTCGTGACGCTTGGCGCAACGATGGTGTTGATCGCGCTGCTCGTGAAGGGGGTTGAAGATATCATGCCCCTGATGAGCCTGCCGCTGCTCATTGGTGGCGCCTGCGTGATCACCTCGATCATCGGCACCTATTTTGTTCGTCTGGGAAGCAGCAACAATGTCATGGGCGCCATGTACAAGGGCTTCCTCGTGACGGCGGTGCTTTCGGTTCCAGCCATCTGGTTCGCCACCGATTATGCGCTGGGCGGCATGGAAACCGTGATCGGCGCCAATCTTGACGGCACGGGCGGCTTTACTGGCCGGATGTTGTTCTATTGCTCGTTCCTCGGCCTTGCTGTCACCGGCCTCATCATCTGGATCACCGAATATTACACGGGCACGAACTACCGCCCGGTCCGCTCGATCGCCAAGGCTTCGGAAACGGGCCATGGCACGAACGTGATCCAGGGTCTCGCGATCAGCCTTGAAGCCACTGCCCTTCCGACGCTGGTCATCTGCGCCGGCATCATCATTGCCTTCAAGCTCGCTGGCCTGATCGGCATTGCCTTTGCCGCAACCGCGATGCTGGCGCTTGCCGGCATGGTCGTGGCGCTCGATGCCTATGGCCCCGTGACCGACAATGCCGGCGGCATTGCGGAAATGGCAGGGCTAGACGATTCGGTTCGCGAGAAGACCGACCTGCTCGACGCCGTGGGCAACACCACCAAGGCTGTCACAAAGGGCTATGCCATCGGTTCAGCGGGTCTTGCGGCCCTCGTGCTGTTCGCTGCCTATACGACCGACCTTCGGGAATTCTTCCCCGATCTGCAGGTCAATTTCAGCCTTGAAAACCCCTATGTTATCGTCGGGCTTCTGCTGGGCGCACTCCTGCCGTACCTGTTCGGTGCAATGGGCATGACGGCTGTGGGTCGTGCGGCGGGTGACGTTGTGAAGGACGTGCGTGAGCAGTTCGCAACGAACAAGGGCATCATGGCCGGCACCAGCCGCCCGGACTATGCCCGCACCGTCGACCTCGTCACCAAGGCAGCGATCAAGGAAATGATCATTCCGTCGCTGCTGCCGGTGCTGGCGCCGATCGTGGTCTATTTCGTGATCACGGCGGTCGCTGGACAGGATAACGGCTTTGCTGCGCTCGGCGCACTTCTTCTCGGCGTGATCGTCAGCGGCCTGTTCGTCGCCCTTTCGATGACGTCGGGCGGCGGCGCATGGGACAACGCGAAGAAATATATCGAAGACGGCAATCATGGCGGCAAGGGCTCCGAAGCCCACAAGGCTGCCGTGACCGGCGATACGGTTGGTGATCCCTACAAGGACACTGCTGGCCCCGCCGTCAACCCGATGATCAAGATCACCAACATCGTCGCGCTGCTGCTGCTTGCAGCCCTTGCACACGGCGGCCTGTAAGACCGATCTTTTTCACTACTTTTTTGGA
>CAYSCC010000471.1:0-1581 GCA_964429375.1 uncultured Chakrabartia sp. | reverse complement strand
AGCGCACGCGTCCAGGCATCTTCGTAGGTGATTGGAATCTCGAGGCTTCTCGCCATATCGGTGATTTCGGCAGGGTTGAGGCGTCCAAGTCCAGCCATTCCGGCAAAAAGGAACCGTGTGCGGTTGCCAGAGTTCCCGTCCGCCTTGTTCTGAAACGACTCGATCCGGCTCGTACTCCATTCAACGGCGCGGCCTGGAGCCCCGACCGCAAGCAAACCCCAAGCTGTCAGTCCCGAAGCATCGCTGGACCGGTTTATAAGTCCCGCCCATTCGGCAGCTTGCACGTCCAAACCTGCAGACATCATGGCCGAAACCAGAGGACCGGCGTCTCCCGTAAGCGCAGAGTCGGGTTTCAGCCGCGCAGCTGCCCGCGCAGTCACAATCAAGCGAGCGTAGCGATCCAGCGGCTCCAGATCCTGCTCATTCCACAGCGAGCGCATCGCATCGATCCGATCCGACGGCTCGGCTTCTTCATAAGCTTTGCGCAAAAGGTCTTGTGGCGATCCGGAGATCACGCTGGCGTCCGTCACATCAGCGACCTGACCATAGAAATCCACAAGGGCCGAACTGGAAAAGACACCAAGGGCTGCGGCAATGTCTGCATCGTGCATGCGCTTGTCGACATCGATCAGTGGGGCCCGGGCGCGCCATGCATTCAGTCTCGGGCTTGTCCCGCTGAACAGCCGATCCGGAATATCAACAGCAGTGGCTGTGGCGAGGCCAAACCTCCAGGCCGTCAGAACGGGAACGTCATCCCATTGGATGACAACGGCTCTCCGCGTGTTGATACCCGCCCCCACAACCTTTTCGGCGAGCAACCCGTCAATCCCGGTAGACGAGCGTGCCTTTGCGCTGTCGATTTGAGCACTCGCCTCAGCAGACTCGCCAGCAAGGGCCGAACAAATGGCTCTCGCAAATCCCCAGGCCGGTTCCCGGCTGCTCGCCGAAGCCGGCTCAACCATGGCACACATGCCGGCAGGATCGGCATTCGCCAGCGAGGTCTGCATGGCCACCTGGAACATCTTTGGAGAATATTGATCAACATCGACGCTTTGGACGAGCATTCGGGCTGCGTCGGCCTCCCCCATCCGCAACAACAGCCATGCCCGTTCTGCAACCCAGTCCGATCCGGTTACTCCACGAGGCGTGTCGGCCTTGCTCAGGAGCGCACGGCGCAACAGGATGGACGCCCACCGCGATGCAATCGGGGCCGGCGTTTTGCGCATCAGGAATGACAGATACCGGCCATTCTGATCGCCAAAAGCCCGCGAGCCCATATCTCCGTCCGTGGGCCCCAAAATCCCGACCTGCGCCGTAGACCGGCGCCTGCCAGGCGGCAGATCCTGCAGACTTGTCAGATCAACCAGTTCTTCCTCGCCATCTTCCGCTACCAGACCGTCGGGAACGCCATCAAGCGCAACTCGACCGGTGAGCGTTGCATCGGACGACGAGGTGGGAAGCTGACTTGCCTCAGATGGCTTAGGCTGGCCCGAAGGTGGCGCCTTTTCAGCGCCCTGCTCTGGCTCGCCAAATCCGGGCGGCAGCAGGGACTTCGGATCATCCGCACCAATGGCGGGGATG
>CAYSCC010000470.1:0-1586 GCA_964429375.1 uncultured Chakrabartia sp. | reverse complement strand
TAGTCTATCTCAGCTATCTGGGCAGTCGCCCCCGGATCTTCGTCTATGATGTGGCGGCAGGAACGCAGAAGCTGGTGACCGAAAGCGCCAACCCGACCTTTTCGCCCCGTTTCTCTCCCGACGGGAAAACCATCCTCTATTCAATGGCCGTGGCTGGCAATACCGACATTTACAGGATTTCGGTCAATGGCGGGACACCGCAGCGGCTTACCAATTCGCCCGGGATCGATACGGGCGGAAGCTTTTCTCCGGATGGCAGCAGGATCGTCTTTGAAAGCGATCGATCGGGAAGCCAGCAGATTTATGTGATGAACGCTGATGGCTCAGGGCAACAGCGCATCAGTTTCGGCGGTGGGCGTTACGCGACCCCGGAATGGAGTCCGCGCGGAGATCTGATCGCCTTTACACGGATCGCCGGCAATTTTCGGATCGGCGTCATGGCCCCGACGGGGGGAGGTGAGCGGCTGCTGACGGATAGTTGGCAGGACGAAGCGCCAAGCTGGTCTCCCAACGGCCGTGTCATCCAGTTTTTCAGGACCGCACAGGGCAGCGGCAAGACAGGCGTTTGGCAAGTCGACCTTACAGGCGTGAACGAACGCCGTATCCCTACACCCCTTGATGGATCCGATCCCGCCTGGGGGCCCATATTGCCATAACTAGACAAAGGAGACTGACGATGAACAAAAATATTGCCCGACTGGTTATGGTCGCATCCCTGACGGCGGTTGCGGCATGTGCGCCCAAGCGTAAGGTTGAAGACATTCCCCCGCCTCCGGTCCAGCAGGCCGAAGCGGCGCAGGAAACGAATAATGACCAACCGGCTCCGGGCAGCCAGGCCGATTTCATAGCCAGCGTGTCTGCGGATCGCGTGTTCTTCGATACTGACAAGTTCGACATTGACGAAGAGGATCAGGCGGTCCTGCGGAGCCAGGCGAGCTGGCTTGCGCGCTATCCGGCCAAGCGCGTGACCATTGAGGGCCATTGTGACGAGCGCGGCACGCGGGATTACAATATTGCCCTTGGTGATCGGAGGGCGAATGCGGCCAAGAACTACCTTGCCTCGCTTGGGGTCGATCCGGCTCGGATTTCGACGATCAGCTATGGCAAGGAACGGCCAGATGCGCTCGGATCTGACGAAGCGAGCTGGGCCCGGAACCGCCGCTCTGTGACGGTGACCGTTCAGTAACGGATGGTGCTGCGGGATGGGCAGCAATACGTCCATCCCGCGACCGGATCTGGTCTAGCTGGCTTTTTGTTCTGCCTGTGCAATCAGCGCCCGATCGATGTCATTTGCACGGGCATAGGCCGGACGTGCCGTGATGCGCGCGCCATAGCTTTCAAAGGCTGGGCGTTTCGGGAGGGTGCCGAACCGCGTTCCCCAGACAATCTGTGAGCCGACATAGACGTCAGCAGCCGTGAATTTCGGACCGGCCACATAGTCATGCACGCTGACTGCCATTTCCAGGACGTCGACAGTCAATCCGAAACTGCCATAGCCTGCCATTCCCCTCTTTTCCGCAGGCACCTCAAAACCAAGAGACGTATTGACCAGCGCCTGCTCAAGCGGGCCGGCGGCAAAGAACAGC
>CAYSCC010000469.1:0-1602 GCA_964429375.1 uncultured Chakrabartia sp. | reverse complement strand
GAACAAAGGGCGGGTCTGGGCGGAACTGGTATCGACCATAGGTCATCAGAAGATCGGGAAAATTGACCCCCGCGGCCCGGGTTTCGATGCGGATTTCCGTGCGGCCGAGGGGACCAGCCGACATGTGCTGAATCTCAAGCGAGGCCGGGCCAGTAAGCGAGGTGCATATGGCGGCGCGGTATTGTGCATTCATCCCTGCTTCTCCCGCCTCAAACGATCCCAAAAGGCAATGCGTTCAGCAATTTTTGCTTCAAAGCCCCGGTTGACGGGAACGTAGAAGGTTTGCGGCTTCATCTCTTCAGGCCAGTAATTGGCGCCGCTGAACCCATCTTCGGCATCATGATCATAGGCATAGCCCTTTCCATACCCAATGTTCTTCATGAGCTGTGTCGGTGCATTCAGGATATGGGCCGGGGGGCTCAGAGAGCCTGTATCCCGTGCGGACTTCCAGGATGATTTCTGTGCGGAATAGGCGGCGTTCGATTTGGGCGCTGTTGCCAGATACAGGCACGCCTGGACGATGGCGAGTTCGCCTTCAGGGCTACCAAGAAAGTCATAGGCATCCTTGGCAGCCAGGCACTGGACCAGCGCTTGCGGGTCTGCGAGGCCGACATCCTCACTGGCGAACCGGACCAGTCGCCGCAAAATGTAGAGCGGCTCTTCGCCAGCTACGAGCATCCTTGCGAGATAATAAAGTGCGGCCTGCGGATCGGAACCGCGCAAGGCCTTGTGCAGCGCCGAAATGAGGTTGTAGTGCCCTTCGCGATCCTTGTCATAGACCGGCATGCGCCTGTGCAAGAGTTCGGACAAGGTCGCAGGCGTCAGAGGCTCGCCAATTTCAACTGACAATAAGGTTTCGACCTGGTTGAGCAGGAAACGCCCATCTCCATCCGCACTGGCAATGAGCGCAGCCCTGGCCTCCTCGTTGAGGGGGAGTGCACGTCCTTCAAGGGCCTCGGCGCGCATCAGCAGCGTCTCCAGCGCTTCGGCGTCAAGACGGTGCAGGATCAGAACCTGGGCGCGGCTCAAAAGCGCAGCATTCAATTCAAAACTCGGGTTCTCGGTGGTTGCTCCGATCAGGGTGATGGTGCCATCTTCGACAAAGGGAAGGAAACTGTCCTGCTGGGACCGATTGAACCGGTGGATTTCGTCCACAAACAAGAGCGTCCGCTGCCCCTGTCGGGCCTGCTCCTTCGCATCGGCAAACAGCCTCTTCAAATCTGCCACTCCCGACAGGACGGCTGAAACGGCTTCGAACTTCAAGCCCACAGCGTCCGCCAGGAGGCGGGCCAAGGTTGTCTTGCCGGTCCCTGGCGGCCCCCACAGGATGATTGAGGCGAGCTTTCCGGCTTTGACCGTGCGCCCAATCGCGCCGTCCGGCCCCGTCAAATGATCCTGGCCGACAATATCGCCCAGTGTCAGGGGCCGAAGGCGTTCCGCAAGGGGAGCGCCCGCCAGCGGATTCGCGGTCGTGCGTGGATCCGAACTAGGGAAGAGGTCAGCCATGCATCTGTCTATACCCGCTCGACAATGATTGTGGAGCGGGTTGACAAAATATTTCTAAGATATATCTTAGATACATTGAGAACGTTTTAAAGGAGA
>CAYSCC010000468.1:0-1608 GCA_964429375.1 uncultured Chakrabartia sp. | reverse complement strand
ATAACCAATCATGGCGAAGGTCGCGACCTTCATTTTTTTGCGAAGTGCGCGGTGCTGCTGGCGATGTTTGCGCACGCCTTCGAGCTGTTTTCGAATCTGCTTCACGCGTTCACGAATGCGGCGATGTCCCATGCCGATCGTCCGATTTCCGAAGCGGCCTTTTCCATCTTGTCGTCGCCTGCATCTGCATCCGATGTCAGATGGCCAACATCGGTAATGTTGATGATGTGCCTGAGGCGATAGCCCTTGAAGCTCAGGATGCGGCCAAGTGTATCGGCAAAGACGTACGCCCGCATGTTGCCGATATGCTGGTAATTATAGACCGTCGGACCGCAAGTGTAGACACGAGCCTCTCCTTCATGAACCGGGGAAAAGGCTTCGAGTTCGCGCGTCAGACTGTTGAACAGCTTCAGGGGGGCAGTGTAGTCCATGACTGCCCCTTCCAACGGTTCGCTGCGCGCGTCAACCGGCTGGCGCGTCCTCATCCGACGGGACTGCCACAGTTTCGATCAGCAAGTCGAGCTGGGCGTGGCAACCAGCCCGGATAAGGGCAGCGGCTGTCTCTTCAAGTCCTTGTGGATTCGGCCCAAGCGCGGCAAATCGCAAGGTTGCGGGATTGGTCATTCCATCCCCCGAGATACGGAACTGTGCCCCATCGGCAATCGGCAACTCGGCCAGAGGCCAGGCCTTCACGGATTGACCTGAGCGGAGCGCAATCTGGATTGACTTGCCATCAGACAGCCGGGTGATGGAAAGGCTCGCTGCCTGTTCATGCGGCGGCACCCAGAGCGAGACCGCTTCGGTCCCTGCGACGCAAACGGTTCCCGACTTGCTTGAATCCACGAGCCAGAGATTGGGTGGCCGAACCGGCTGCGAACCAGTGCCCCTGACCGCACCGGTTCTGACCTGCCGAGTGCCTGTATTGCGCAGAAGCGCGCCGATGGCAGAATTGGTTACAGTCGTTGCGGTTGTCGAAAACAGGCCAGGGCCTTTCAGGACCCGCGTTCCACGGCCATCAAGAATGGTGACGGAGTCTCCGGCCTTCAGCGCGACCTTGCTGTTGTCCGCAATCGATTTTCCCGGCGGATATGACTTTGCCGAAGGCCCCGTCGATTTGACAACGATGGTTTCTGAATGTGCGGCGGTTGCGCTTGCAAGCAAAAGGGTTGCTCCAAAAGCCGCGAAGGTTTTTCTAGTCCAGGACAAAATAGCCTCCTTCTTCCTGATGGGCGAGGCGAAAGACGAAACTGGCCAATGCTGCATCATCGGGAATCCTACTTGATTGTTCGGCCAATGCTGTGATGGCAGACACATCTCCTGAAATCGCCTGTTTCGCAAGATGGTTGAACGCCTTGCGCTGCTCAGGATCCATAACGGGAACGGGCTCCAAGATGTCCACCGGAGTCGCGCGGCCACGCAGCACGACCTGGCCCAGCATGCGATACCAGTCAAGGCCAGACCGTTCAGCCGCTTCCCGGCTGGCCAGAATGCTGGAACCCAACTGCTTGTTGGCCGCTTCCAGGCGGGCAGCCGTATTCATGGAATCTCCCAGCGCCGTGTACTGGATACGACCTTCACCTCCAAAATTGCCAACGATCGCTTCGCCAT
>CAYSCC010000467.1:0-1608 GCA_964429375.1 uncultured Chakrabartia sp. | reverse complement strand
GTGCCACACAGGACCGTATCAACTCCCTGCTGCGGCTGGATTACGTACCCTTTGTCCACTCGGCCTTTTTACAGCAGGGCAAAGCTGACGCCTTCACCTCCAAAGCCCCCGCGCAGCGCAAACAAATTCTGGCAGATATTCTGGGGCTTTCAAGCGCGAACATCGCATCACTGCATGACAAGGGGATCATTGCGCAGGCATGACACATGACTACACCCAAATCCGCGAAGAAGTGGCCAAGCTGTGCCAGGGCTTTCCCGGGGACTATTGGCGCGCCAAGGACAAGGACCGCGCCTATCCAACCGAATTTGTGACCGCTCTTGGAGACGCAGGCTATCTCGCTGCATTGATACCTGAGGCCTATGGCGGAGCAGGGCTTCCCATTTCGGCTGCCGCTGCGATCCTTGAGGAAATCCAGAAGCAGGGATGCAATGGCGGTGCATGCCATGCCCAAATGTACATCATGGGAACGGTTTTACGGCACGGATCAGATGCGCAAAAGGCGCAATATCTTCCGAGAATCGCGAGCGGCGAACTGCGCCTTCAGGCCTTTGGCGTGACCGAGCCGACAAGTGGGACAGACACGCTTTCGCTCAAGACGACCGCCGTGCGCGACGGTGACCATTATGTCGTCAACGGCCAGAAGATCTGGACAAGCCGTGCAGAACATTCCGATCTCATGCTGCTGCTGGCACGCACGACGCCGCGGGATCAAGTGTCCAAGCGAACTGAGGGGCTGTCGGTCTTCCTTGTGGACATGAAAGACGCCGCCAGCAACGGGCTAACGATACGCCCCATCGAAACGATGATGAACCATTCCACCACTGAAGTCTTTTTTGATCAGCTGCGGGTCCCGGCTGCAAATCTGATTGGAGAAGAAGGCCAGGGGTTCAAGTATATCCTGTCGGGCATGAATGCCGAGCGGCTCCTGATTGCCGCTGAATGCATTGGCGATGCGAAATGGTTCATCGAAAAGGCGACAGCCTATTCAAAAGAGAGAGTGCTGTTCAATCGGCCGATCGGCCAGAATCAGGGCGTGCAATTTCCCATTGCAAGGGCCTATGCACAAATGCGGGCTGCCGAACTGATGGTCGGAGAAGGTTTGCGGAAGTATGAGGCTGGGGAGCAGGTCGGCGAAGAAGCCAACATGGCCAAGATGCTTGCGGCCGAAGCCAGCTGGGCGGCAGGAGAAGCCTGCATCCAGACACACGGAGGCTTTGGGTTTGCGGCTGAATACGACATTGAACGCAAGTTTCGAGAAACCCGCCTGTATCAAGTCGCACCGATTTCAACCAACATGATCCTGTCATTCGTGGCAGAGCATGTGCTGGGGCTCCCGAGGAGCTATTGATGCAAGCCTGGATTGGCAAGAAGCAGGTCGAGCATGATGTGCTGACCGAAGGTCTGATTGGACGGTTCCGCGCCACGCTGGACAGCGGAGCAACGGGTGACACGGCAGCGCAGGGCATCCATTGGTGCCTCTGTCTTCCCAATGCGCCGACGAGCAGCCTGGACACGGATGGTCATCCGGCACGCGGCGGATTTCTGCCTCCGATTGCGTTGCCCCGCAGGATGTGGGCATCGAGCGCAATGGAATTTCATGCTCCA
>CAYSCC010000466.1:0-1615 GCA_964429375.1 uncultured Chakrabartia sp. | reverse complement strand
GATAATGGGCGCAAAGCCCTTCATGGGATCGCGCTCTTTGAAGTCGATGGTGCCGAGCGGAATGGGCGGCGTCGCAAGGACAGGGGTAATCCAGATGTCATACCGATCATGCCATGCGGCCACGGTCCGCGCCAACGTCTGGATCTGAAGCACCGCGGCCAGATATTGGGATGCTGAGACAGACTTGCCGGCCTCATACAGGCCAAGCGTCAGACCTTCGAGGGTCTTGGCCCCGGGCTTGGTGCCCGTCATCGCGGAAAGCATGTCCACCTGCATGGCCAACCCCCCGGTCCAAAGAGCCATGAAAGCGCCAATCATCTGGTCCTGCGCAACATCTGGAGAGGCTTCTTCCACCCGGTGGCCCAATTGCCGGCACAGCTTTGCTGCAGCCAGCGTTGCTGCCGTGACTTCAGGATGGAAGGGCCGACCGTCCAGACGCGTGGTCGCAACCGCGATGCGCAGCTTGCCCGGCGCTTTGCGACTGGCAGCCAGCCAGGACTTTGGCCCTGCCGGAGCAAAATAAGGGTCGCCAGAGCCGGGGCCGGCTGTGACATCGAGCATCGCGGCGCTATCGCGTACGGTCTTGCAGACAATGTGCTCGGCCGCCAGCCCGCTCATGACATCCCCCACAAAAGGGCCCATTGGGTTGCGCGCTCGCGTCGGCTTCAGCCCGACCAGGCCACAGGCTGATGCCGGAATGCGTATCGACCCGCCGCCATCGTTGGCATGTGCCATCGGCACCATACCCGAAGCGACAGCCGCTGCCGATCCACCTGACGACCCGCCAGTGGAATGAGCCGGATTCCAGGGATTGTGCGCCGGGCCGTACAGCTTCGACTCTGTGGTGGGCACCAGCCCGAATTCGGGGACATTGGTCTTGCCCAGTGGAATGAGGCCGCCCGCAAGATACCGCTGAACGAGATCGCATGTGATGGGCGACGGCATATCCGGCGTCAGCCGCGTGCCATCCCGGTTCGGCACCCCTTCCATATGCCCCATGATATCCTTGAGCAAAAAGGGCACTCCCTTGAAGGGGCCGTCGGGAAGCTTCTTCTTCGCCATGTCCCTGGCGCGTTCGAACATGGTCCACACCACAGCGTTCAAGGCCGGATTGTGCCGCTCGATCCGCGCGACAGCGGCATCGACCAGTTCGACGGGCTTGACCTCCTTCTTGTGCACCAGTTTCGCAAGGCCCAATCCATCGTACCTTGCATAGTCCGCGATCGGCATGTTCGAATCCCCTCTGTTGTCTTTGCCTGCAAGCTAGGCAGCGGACGGGCGGAACACAATCCGTGGCAAGCGCCTCAGCAGCTTGCCTCTTTTCGCCTGTCCCGCCATAGGGACGACCATGTCTCAAATGTTCAGGATCACACTTCCCGATGGCTCCGTGCGCGAGGTAGCGCCGGGCGCCACTCCGGCCGACATCGCTTCTGCCATTGGGCCGGGCCTTGCAAAAGCCACGCTTGCAGCGCGCGTCAATGGAGAATTGCGCGATGCCACCCGACCTTTTGACGGGGATTCCAGTCTGGCGCTGGTCACGGCGCGCGACGAAGCCGATGCGCTCGAACTTGCACGGCATGACTTTGCCCATGAGCTCGCCGAAGCTGTGCAAAGC
>CAYSCC010000465.1:0-1617 GCA_964429375.1 uncultured Chakrabartia sp. | reverse complement strand
GATAGTGCCCCATCTCATGCAGGAAAATCAGCGGTCCGATCGCAATCAGGAAGGACAGGACAGTCCAGATAAAGCCGGGTCCCTGGATCACGCAATCACACTTTCCATCACTTCCAGCGCATGGCGCCGGGATTCAGAGTCAACAGCCAGAACATCCTCCAGAGAAGCTGGTTCAGCCGGCACATAACGCTCAAGCACGCGCGCGACAACGTTCGCAATGTCGCCAAAGGATATCTGGCCGGTCAAGAACGACGCCACGGCCGCCTCATTCGCTCCGTTCAAGATGGCCGGTGCAGCCCCTCCGGCAACCATTGCCTCGCGCGCAAGAACCAGCGCCGGGAATCTCTGCAGGTCCGGCGCCGAAAATTCGAGATTCCCGATTGTCGGCAGGTCGAGCGGATCGCAGGGCGTCTCCATGCGTGCAGGCCATGCCAGCGTGTGAGCGATAGGCACGCGCATGTCGGCTGGGCCAAGCTGGGCAAGAACAGAACCGTCGACATATTCGACCATGGAATGAATGATCGATTGCGGATGGATCACGACATCAAGCTGTTCAGACGGAACGGAAAACAAGTGGCGCGCCTCGATCAGTTCAAGGCCCTTGTTCATCATCGTAGCGGAATCGACGGAAATCTTGGCCCCCATTGACCAGTTGGGGTGTGCAATGGCTTGTGCAGGTGTTGCTCGAGCCATCTCATCCAAAGGAGTGGTCCGGAACGGTCCGCCACTCGCTGTCAAAACGATTCGCCGGACCCCTTTCGGTGCAGAGCGGTCAAGGCATTGGAAGATGGCATTATGTTCGGAATCGACAGGCAATAGCGTCGCGCCAGCGTGCTTAGCTGCGTCAATCATGAGGCATCCGGCGGAAACAAGCGCTTCCTTGTTGGCAAGCGCCAGAGTCTTACCGCCGCGCAATGCAGCCATCACCGGAACGAGTCCCGCACAGCCCACAATCGCTGCCATGGTCCAATCAGCGCCTCGCCCGGCGGCTTCGGCTACGGCCGCTTCACCTGCTCCGACTTCAATACCGGTGCCAGCCAGTATCTGCTTGAGGTCCTGATAGCGCCCGGCGTCCGCCACAACGGCACATTTCGCAGAGCTTGCCATGGCAGCCTTCGCAAGGCCTTCAATGTCGGAATGTGCTGTCAAAGCCTCAACGGCGTATAGGTCCGGATTGCGCAGAATGAGGTCGAGCGTAGATTGCCCGACAGATCCCGTCGCTCCAAGAATGGTAACAGTCTTGCGGCTGCTCATGACGCCAGCCCCGAAGAAACCACCAACGCAGCGAGTGGAATGGCAGTCACGACACCATCAAGGCGATCAAGCACGCCACCATGGCCGGGCAGCAGCGTGCCACTGTCCTTCACGCCGGCCCGCCTCTTCATCCAGCTTTCAATGAAATCTCCGACCTGCGCGGCAATCGCCAGCAACGGTGTTACCCCGACCAGCGCGGCAGGAAGGCCGAACCACCGTTGGAAACATGCCGCAAGCACGGTGGCGCTCGCCATGCCGCCAAACAGCCCGGCCCATGTCTTCGAGGGGCTAATTGCAGGAGCAATCTTGGGCCCACCAATCGACCGTCCGGAAAAATAGGCCCCAATATCAGTCGCCCAGACA
>CAYSCC010000464.1:0-1617 GCA_964429375.1 uncultured Chakrabartia sp. | reverse complement strand
GGCTGTGACCCATTCCAACTTGGATGCTGGCAAGAGCCACAAATCGGCATAAGAATGCCATGTGAGTTCAAGGCCGCTCACATAAGGAAAGCATAAAATGGCAGCAGCGCAGGTTATTGTCAGAACGGCAAATGCTGGGGATGCGCAGGGTATTGCCGCGATTTATGCCCATCACGTGCTCAACGGGACAGCGAGCTTCGATACGGTTCCGCCGACCCAAGCGGAAACGGCTGAGAGGATCGCCAGGATCACGGAACGGGGATGGCCTTTCATTGTCGCGGAGCAGGATGGACTCGTGATTGGCTATGCCTATGCAACGCAGTTTCGTGATCGCCCGGCTTACGCCGCAACCTGCGAAAACTCGATCTATGTCGACCAGTCCTGGATCGGGCGTGGCATCGGGCGCTTGCTGCTCTCGGAACTGATTGCGCGCGCGCGGGACTATGGTTTCCTGCAAATGATTGCAGTTGTCGGTGGCGGTGAGCCCGCCTCTGTTGGCCTCCATGAAAGTCTCGGCTTTGTGCAGGCAGGCCGCATGAAGTCGGTGGGTTACAAATTCGGAAAGTGGCTTGATACCGTATATTTGCAGCTGCCGCTGGGCGCTGTTGGCTGATCAGGCCATCGGAAAAGGAAGCGTGTCCTTGTAGATTGAAAGTGGAGGGGCGCCCTGCACGTGCGCGCCGTGCCGGAGCAGGAACGCATGCCGGACAATTTCCGCCTGCTGCTCGATCCCGTAGTTTCCGAAAGCGCGGTGCGGTTTCAGCGTATAGCCATAGCGGCAGAAAGGATGCCGCCTCACGATCAGGTTTATGCCCTGCTGGTGCTGCCAGACATGCGTCATTTCGTGGATGAACAGGCCCTGGCGTTCGAGCGGGCGTTCACAGAAATCTTCGCAGAACAAATCGCCTTTTGGGCTCAGCCAGAGATTGCCGTCGGGCGCCATGGCCACCTGCCGAGGCTGGAAAGGCCACCATTTGCGGGCAATGATCTTCACCCTGGAATAATCGATTGCATCGGCAAACATGCTGCGGGCGAGCCCGATCTCGGCCTCGGTCAGCGAACGGCTGGACATCAGAGAGCCTGTGGCTCCTCATCACCTGCGGCAACAACGGCAGCTTCGGTTTCAAGCCGTTGGCCGCTCGCCATCGTGAAGGTCAGGCTGATTTTTCCGCCGGGCAAGGCCTGTGGCGAAATGTCGAACAGCATCACATGTTTGCCTCCGCTGGCAAAGATCACATCTTTCTTCGCCGGAATGGCAAGCCCGCCTTCGATTGGCGTCATCTTCATGATTCCGCCGGCCATGGACATGTCGTGCATTTCAGCCCGGATCGCCTGCGGCGAACCGACTGCCATCAGCCGATCTTCGACAGCGCCGCCGTGGATGGTGAAATAGGCTGCGCCCGGCCTTCCCGCAACGGCCGGCAGGCGTACCCAGGCCTTGCCGACGCTGGGTGCACTGGGGGTGGATTGCTGACACGCAGCAAGTGCAAGCAACACGGGCATGATGGTCAATGGACGCAAAGGATATCTCCTCCAGGCTGATTCACACAACTAATCACCGCGAAACCTTGCGACAAGCAAATCGACACCTATATCGCACTTCGAACCACGGGTTCG
>CAYSCC010000463.1:0-1619 GCA_964429375.1 uncultured Chakrabartia sp. | reverse complement strand
GGTCGAAGGCGGTCCGCGTGGTGTCGTCAAGGTCCATGGCCGCGACCACTTCGGCAGCCGCCTCGGCCCGCTGGTCGATCATGGTTTCCACCGCGGCCCGGGCACCGGTGTCGGTGATCACATCGCGCAACTGGTCGACCATGGCGCCGGTGATGGCCGGGTCACCGAGATGCCGGCGCAGCAGGTCGCGCTGCAGGACGTCGGCCCGGCTCCAGGTCAGCGCGATCAGTGCCGTGCGCGACTCTTCATGTCGGGCGAACCAGTTGCGCCGCGCAAGTTCGACACAGCCCGCCCGGATGGCCAGCGGCGTAAGGCGCGTGGCGGCATTGTCGGAGCGAAGGCGCAGCCGGTATTCGGCCCGGGCGGTCAACATCCGATAGGGTTCCGTGATTCCGTGGAGAACCAGGTCATCAATCATCACGCCAATATAGGATGTGGCCCGATCAAGGATGAGTTCCGGCCGATCGAGCACGAGAGCTGCCGCATTGAGACCGGCGACCAGCCCCTGTGCCGCCGCTTCTTCATAGCCCGTTGTACCATTGATCTGGCCCGCGCAGAACAGGCCCTTGTGCGTTTTGAGGGCCAATGTCGGGTGCAAGGCACGTGGGTCAACATGATCATATTCGACAGCATAGCCGGGCTGAACAACCTCAACGCATTCCAGCCCCCTGATGGACCTGAGGAAAGCTAGCTGGACATCGGCCGGCAGCGAGGTCGAGATCCCGTTGGGATAAATGAGATGCGTATCCAGGCCTTCCGGTTCGAGGAAAATCTGGTGCCCGTCCCGATCGCCAAACCTGTGAATCTTGTCTTCGATTGAAGGACAGTAGCGCGGACCCTGCCCTTCGATATGCCCCGCGAACAGCGGTGATCGATCGAGGCTCTTGCGAATGATATCATGTGTTCTTGCGCTGGTGCGGGTGATTGCACAGTAAAGCTGCGGCGTTTCACGTGAAACACTGAGGTCCGAAAAGGTCCAGTCTCCGCCGTCCGAGGGTTGGGACTCAAGGACTGACCAGTCAATCGTCCGGCCGTCGAGGCGCGGCGGTGTTCCCGTCTTCAGCCGACCCATCGGCAGTCCATTGGCGCGCAACTGATCACCCAGTGCGACCGAAGCGGCTTCGTCCACCCGCCCGCCTGCGGTTCGGGTTTCGCCGCAGAACATTTTTCCATTGAGAAATGTTCCCGTCGCCAAAACGACCGCACCCGTGGAGAGGCTTTCCCCGGTCCCCAGTTTCAGACCCGTGACGCGATCTCCATCCAGAATAAGCGACTCCGCTTCGGCCTCGATGATCTCGAGCCCGGCCTGCGCATCGAGAAGGCGATGAACCGCGGCCTTGAACAGGCGCCGATCCGCCTGAACGCGCGGCCCCTGCACCGCCGCACCTTTCGATGCGTTCAACATGCGATAGTGAATGGCCGCGGCATCAGCTGCTCGCGCAATGATCCCGTCAAAGGCATCGACCTCCCGGACAAGGTGGCCCTTGCCAAGTCCGCCTATGGCCGGGTTGCACGACATGGCTCCGATCTGGTCACGCCGAAAGCTGACGAGCGCCGTGCGCGCACCCATTCGCGCCGCGGCGGCTGCCGCTTCGCATCCAGCATGGCCGCCGCCAACC
>CAYSCC010000462.1:0-1643 GCA_964429375.1 uncultured Chakrabartia sp. | reverse complement strand
TGTCGAGACGATGGACATCTTCGGCAATGATGTCCTGCAACTGCTGACGCAGCTCAGGTTTGGTCACGGTCCGCAAACCTTCCGCCGCCGAGCTGAGTGAGGCGAGTGGATTCTTGATCTCGTGCGCGACATCCGCTGCGAAAGCCTCAGTTGCATCAATGCGCTGGCGAAGGGCGTGGGTCATGTCTGACAAGGCCCGGGCAAGGCGACCGATTTCGTCATTTCGAGAGGGCAGGCGGGGAACATTGACTTCCCGGTCTCGCCCCGCCTGAACCCTGACAGCCGCAGATACCAGCAATTGCAATGGTTTCGCGATAGTGCGGGCAAGAAACAGCGAAAGGAGAATTGAAAGGAGGCTGACCAGCGTGATGACATATCCCAGCCTGGTTCGTTCCGCTCGGACATATCGACGAATGTCGCGCGCGTTGCGGTCTGTTCGCAAGGTCAGGGGCTGTGCTGCAAGAACCGGAGCAGTTGCCCAGATCATGTGCGTCTGGTCGGGAGCAAGCAGCCAGCCTTCGCCATTTTTCGGCCAGCTATCGGGGGCAGAAAATCCCGTGAAAATGTCGGGTTCGCTCGCATCAACAACAAACTCGATCATTTCATCAAGCCAGCGCGCGGCATGGCGCTGCCAGCTCTCCGTGGCTGGATCGACAAGAACAAAGCTTGGTCCTGATGCCCAGCTATCAGCCAGTATGCGCCCTTCATGATCCGCCAGCCGCACCCGGGCTCCCGTTTGGCTTCCGACCTTGGCAACGAAGGACTGACGTTCCGCAAGCGTCATCCCGTCCATGGCTGTCGAGATCAATCGCGCCTCGGCAGAGGCCTGATTGACCCGTTCCACGATCAATCGCGTACGATAGCTGTCGAGGTAGAAAAAGCTTCCTGCCAGCAGGGCCAACGCAAAGACATTGACCGCAAGGATCCGCTGGCGCAGCGACAGGCGCCCAGACCAGTCGAGCCGCGACCCGGCCGGTTCAGGTGCCAGTGAAGCGATATCCGGCCCCGTAGAGTGTGTCGATTGCATCAAAGTCCGGGTCCACCTGGCGAAACTTGCGTCTCAGCCGTTTGATATGACTGTCGATTGTTCGATCATCAACATAGACGTCATCCTGATATGCCGCATCCATAAGCTGGTTGCGGCTTTTGACCACGTCCGGCCGGTGTGCAAGTGCTTCCAGGATCATGAACTCGGTCACGGTCAGGGAGACATCCTTCCCGTCCCATCGCACCCGGTGGCGCGCAGGATCCATTTCCAGCCGCCCGCGCACAATTGCCAATGCATTCGGTTGCGCATCCTCGGGCACGGCATTTCGCCGGTTTTCAGCCCTGCGCAAAACGGCCCGGGCACGCGCGATCAGGAGCCGCTGAGAGAATGGCTTTGATACATAGTCATCGGCGCCCGTTGCAAAGCCGAGCTCTTCGTCGATCTCGTCATCCTTGGAGGTGAGGAAGATAACCGGCATCTGAACTTTTTCACGCAGCTTCCGCAAGAGCTCGATCCCGTCCATCCGTGGCATCTTGATGTCAAAAATGCCCAGATCGGCAGGGTTGGCGACCAACGCCTTGTATGCCGATTCACCATCTGGATATAGCCGGGTGCGAAAGCCTTCGGACTGAAGCGCAATGGAGACCGACGTCTG
>CAYSCC010000461.1:0-1654 GCA_964429375.1 uncultured Chakrabartia sp. | reverse complement strand
AGAGAGTGTGATCTTGTCATTCTCCAGCGCCATCTTGACGGCACGAGTCTTTTCAGACGCGATCGTCGACACACGATCGACGCCTTCCATAAAGCTCTTGGGATCGATCTTGAGAATCTTGTCATTGCCGGTGGGAATCACGCGGCTGTAGTCCGGGAACGTCCCGTCGATCAGCTTCGACGTCAGAACTGCAGTTCCAAGGCCGAAACGGATCTTGCTCGAAGACAGTGACACTTCGACCGAACCGTCAATTTCATCGAGCAGCTTTCTCAGCTCTCCGATGCATTTGCGTGGAATGATGATGTCTGGCATGCCAGCCGCACCATCCGGCCTGGCCACAGTAACACGCGCCAGCCGATGGCCGTCCGTGGCCGCCGCTTTCAGGACAGGCTGTGCATCATCCGTCACATGCCAGAATATCCCGTTCAGATAATAGCGGGTTTCTTCAGTCGAGATCGCAAATCGGGTCTTGTCGATGATTTCCTTCAGCGTCCCTGCAGGCAACTCGAATCGCGTGGGAAGCTCTCCTTCGGCAATCACCGGGAAATCATCCCGCGGCAACGTCTGCAGGTTGAAGCGCGCGCGGCCGGCATTGACTGCCATCTTGCCGTCTGCAGCAGCCAGACTCACCTGGCTGCCTTCCGGCAGCTTGCGGGCAATGTCGAACAAGGTGTGTGCCGACACGGTGGTCGCGCCGGGGGTTTCAACCTGTGCTTCCACCCTCTCGTTGATCTGCAGGTCAAGGTCCGTGGCCATCAGGCGGATTGTGCCATCGCCATTGGCTTCGATGAGAACATTCGACAGAATGGGTATCGTGTTGCGACGTTCAACCACCGACTGTACATGACCAAGGCTTTTCAGAAGCGTAGCCCGTTCGATGGTAGCCTTCATTGATCAATTCCCCGGTCGACATAGGTTATGGCGCGACGCGCTTATAGCGGCTCAGACATCGCTCGCCAGAGCCTTTCATGGACAAGATTGGGCGCGGCTGCAAGGGCTTGACCCGCTTGCAATGGGGATAATTTGCGGGAAAGAGGGCGCATGACATTCCAAGGCCGCACCTATATCGCCCGCCATGGCGAAACCGTCTTCAATGCCGCCCGGCGCATGCAGGGTGATCAGCTTGATACGCCGCTCACGCGAGCCGGCTTTGCTCAGGCTGACGCGATGGGTGCCAGCCTCGCGAACAGGCTGGGCCCGAACCCTCCTCTTGCACTCTGGTCTTCGCCATCGGGCCGTGCGCTCCAGACTCTGGCGATCATTGCCGAACACATCGGCGCCGATTGGCACGGTGCAACGCGCGATGTTCGCCTGCAGGAAATCGATGTCGGTGAATGGGCCGGTCGCACTTATGCGGAGATCATGGCTGATCAGGGTGACATTATGGATCCGCATGTCGCATTGTTCAGCAAACGCCCGCCCGGCGGCGAATGGTATGATGACATTGCAGCCAGGCTCCAACGCTGGATCGATGACACGGCTCATGTCGACGGAGACCGATTGGTTATCATGCATGGCATGTCGTCGCGCGTCCTGCGGGGCATGATGCTTGGTTTGCCCATCGATCCGCTCTGGCGGGCACCGATTGCGCCAAGCCTGCCGCAGGGCACCATGATCATGATCGAGGGCGGTCAGGAAGAGATCATCCATCTTG
>CAYSCC010000460.1:0-1656 GCA_964429375.1 uncultured Chakrabartia sp. | reverse complement strand
ATCAACCGGCACTTCGAACCCATCCCGTTTGAACGGCGATACAAGGCCGTTCATGTCGCCAAGAAGCTGCGCTGCAACTGGAAGGTGGCGCAGGAAGCGTTCATGGAAGCCTACCATGTCGTGGCCACCCATCCAACGTTGCTGCCGGTCATGGGTGATGCCAACAGCAAGTATGATGTGTTCGGAAACATGTCGCGCGCGATTTCACCGAACGGGCTTTTGAGCCCCCATGTTGTGCCCGAGCTTGTGGCGGATCCCGTGGACGGCGCCATGGCTTATACGAAAGTGCGCCATGCCTTATCCGGAAATATTTATGAACGGGTCGCGCCGGGGCGTGTCAAGGTAACGGCGAGGGATGGCAAATGCGGGCTTTTTGACGAAGCGGCCCACCACCTTGAAGGCGACCTTCACCACGCCGACGTCCAGCTGTGCAACTGGGTGGGAGGGCCGCTTGTCGAAGGCATGGAAAACGAACCCGACACGACAACGACGGGCCCCGTGCCAGAACGGCGCAAGGCCCAGGCGGATTCGCAGCGGGCGCTCTGGCGACAGACCTTAGGAGACGAGGTTGATCTCGTCAGCGACGCCGAGTTTGTCGACACCATCTATTATAATGTGTTCCCGAACATCAGCCCCTGGGGATGTTTCAATCCGATCTTCTATCGATTCCGTCCTCATGGCGACAATCCTGAGGAATGCATCCATGAAACGATGTTCATGCTTCCGGTCCGCAAGGGGGAGCCCCGTCCCGCACCTGCAAGGATTCACTGGCTCGATTTGGACGATGACTATGTCGATGCGCCGGAACTGGGGATGCTCGCCAAGGTCTTCAATCAGGACGTCGTCAACCTGCCCCATGTCCAGAAAGGGATGAAGTCCATCAAGTCAAAGGAAATCGTTTTTGCAAATTATGGCGAGACGAAAATCCGGCATTTCCACAAGATTCTCAGGCAATGGCTGAGCCGATAGGGCCCATAGTCACCCGGCGGGCAGGCAGGCCCGCGTCAAGGTTGGCTCGTCCGCACGCGGCGGTAGAGCTGGGTCGTCGCGGGCGGAAAATCGACCTCCCCCATGAATGTGAAGCCGAGCTTGGTCGCTACCCGTTGGGATGCCACATTGCCGGGATCGATAATGCACCGGATCTCGCGATGCGAGAGGTGATGATCGGCCCAGTCAAGCACGGCACCGACTGCTTCGGTGGCCAAGCCTAATCCCCAAGCATCGGGAACAAAGGCCCATCCCGCTTCCGGAAACCCTGCGAGTTCCGGGATGCCACGTTCAAAGCTGGCCAGGCCGCCACATCCGAGGAACGAACCATCCTTGCGTGAAACAAAACTCCAATAGCCATAGCCGAACAGGGGCCAAAGCCCGATTCCCTGAAGGAATTTGCCCCAGCTTTCGGTCCGGCCTCTTGGCTGACCGCCGATATAGGCGGTCATGCGCGGGTCGGCCCATGCCCGTGCATACGCTTCCCAATCAACGAGCGTAAGCGGGCGTAGCACCAGCCGTTCGGTTTCCAGAATGGGCGCAATCATGTTTCGTCTCCCGCCCGGTTCTTCCAGAATGCAAAAGTCTTGTGCTGAATACCGGACAGGAAAGCCTGCGCGTCCGGCCCGGTCCAGGTCCCGGTATAGTCCCGGCGGCCAACCCACCATC
>CAYSCC010000459.1:0-1658 GCA_964429375.1 uncultured Chakrabartia sp. | reverse complement strand
GCTTGGCTTTAGCCTTTCCGGCCGCTGGCCAGCGCACGATCATCGCCTGGGTATTGAGATAAGGCTTGATCACGATGTCCGTAATGCCGGCCGCTTCGAATTTTCCCTTCAGAAAACTCGTTAGCTCTCCCAAGCGCGGATCTTCCCGTTCCTGCACCGTTGGGACGGAGATGGCCTTTTCAAGAATGGCCCGTCCTTCCGCGTGCCAGTCAGTGGCCGCCATGGCCTGACAGGGGACAAGCGCGGCGCACAATAACAGGTGGGAAAGACGCATGGGTGACTCCATTTTGTTCCTGATGCTCGCAGCTTAGCTGGCCTAACGCGCGTCGACCAGCACAAGTTCGCTGTCTTCATATGCGTGGACGGAAAACTGGCTGAGTCCCGTGATGGCAACGCCGTCTCTGGCATTGGCGGGTAGACCATCGACGCTGATCCTGCCCGCGGCTGCAACAAGGTAAAGGTGGCGCGATGCCTCTGTCGCATAGTGCAAGGTTTCCCCTGCTTTGAGCGCGGCTCCCAGGATTCGGGCATTGGCCCGGATGGGGAGCGCACCTTCAACGTCGTCCATGCCGCTTGCAAGGACGACCCAGCGGCCGGCCCTATCATCTACTGGAAATGCGCGCTGCCCCCAATGAGGCTCACCGCCTGCTGCATCCGGCATGATCCAGATCTGGAAGAGCGAGGTGGTTTCGTCTTCGAGGTTGTATTCAGCATGATGTATTCCGGTGCCGGCGCTCATGACCTGCACATCGCCCGCCGGTGTTCGTCCTTCACCACCGAGGCTGTCGCGGTGGCTGATGGCACCCTTTCGCACATAGGTGACGATTTCCATGTCCCGGTGGTGATGCGGAGGAAAGCCATGTCGCGGGGCAATTTCGTCATCATTCCAGACGCGGATTGCGCCCCAGCCCATGCGGCTCGGTTCATGATAGTCTGCAAAGCTGAAATGATGGCGCGCGTTGAGCCAGCCATGATCTGCATGGCCGAGCCCGCCAAAAGGGCGAATTTCAATCATGGGTATGTCCATCCTCGGCGGGGTGTGATCGCCGGTATGACCGGCATATGGGCAGGCCAATCAGACTTTCAAGACCGGCCTCGCCTGCGTGCAAAGCGAACCACGCATCGTGGCACGGGTTGCGGCGCTCCGATCGGTCAAGCCTCTCCATGACCAAGCGCGAGATAATCCTGAGCCTGCATTTCGATCAGACGGCTCACCGTCCTGTCGAACTCGAAACGTCCATCACCCTTTTCGTAAAGCTCTGCCGGAACAGCATCAGCCGTGGCAATCAGCTTGACCTTGTGTTCGTACAAGGCGTCAATCAGGGTCACAAAGCGTGCTGCCTCGTTTCGATTTTCCGGCCCCAACTTGGGGATGCCGACGATGATGACGGAATGGTAGCGTCTGGCTATCGCCAGGTAATCGGATGCTCCCCGCGCTTCTGCGCAAAGCCGCTTGAATGAGAAGACGGCGACGCCCTTCAGGCTTTTGGGAACGTGCATCGTACGCCCGCCACCGACCTCAATGTCTTCGCTCGGCACATGCGCCGCATCTTCGGGTGGATAGTCGGTCAGCTTGAAAAAGGCTTCGCGAACTGCTGCCGTTGCCTCCGGTCCATTTGGTACATGCCAGGTTGTCACTCCCGCAAGCCGTTCCAGTC
>CAYSCC010000458.1:0-1666 GCA_964429375.1 uncultured Chakrabartia sp. | reverse complement strand
AGAATGGCGGAGTCGACAGTCCGCATGAGCGCGCCAAGGTTCTTGTCATTGAGATCCATCAGATTGTCGAAGACGAACATTTCGTCCTCGATCTGCTGGCCGAGAATTTTATCGCGTTTTTTCAGTCCCTTGAGAACGCGCTCACCATCTGTCTTGGCCATCTTGTTCATGATGCGGGCTGCATCCGAACGGCCGCCAAGGCTGACTTTGGGCTTGGATTGGCGCACGTCGCCAACCCTGCTCAGGACATCTTCGAGTTCGGCAATGGCATCGCTACTCACAGGGCCCAGCCTTGCAGCACGCATGACCAGTTCCGATTGCAGCTCATCGCTCAGGCAATTGAGTGCCTCAGCCGCGACTTCCGGGCTCAGCGAAGCCACAATGAGCGCTCCGACCTGGGGATGTTCGTTTGTCAGCAACTTTGCGATTGCAGGAACTTCCATCCAGCGCAGTGTTTCGAGAGACTTGACGCTTTCTCTCGGTGCGACCGATCCCAAAACATTGTCAGCACGGGCATTCCCGAGTGCCTGGGTGAACACTTTGCGAATATGCGGCGCGGCGCCTACGGCCAGTGAAGAGACCTGCCGTGTGCCGCCAATGAAGCGATCAAGCGCCGCTTCGACTTCTGTTTCACTGGCATCTGCAACAGCATACATGGCCTTGCCAAGCTCGCGGACTTCTTCAGGACCAAGCTCTTTCATGATCGACGCGGCTTCCTCGTCGCCGAGGAGCATCATGAGGATGGCGGCCGCATAAGGGCCTTCGACGCCAGCCGCACGGGCGACGCCCTCTCCGTCTTCCAGTTCCGCAAGATCAGCCATCCGCACGTTCCTGCACGAGTTGTCTGACAACCAGGGCTGCACGCGCCGCGTCCTGCTTCACGAAGTTCCGGACTAGCGAGGCACGTTCTTCATAGCTTGGAGCAGCCTCGATCATTTCCAGCGTGACGTTGCGCAGCGCACGATTGGGGGAGTCGGGCGCCGTTGCACCGAGCAGCTTGCGTTCAAGCTCAGCTTGCTCACGAGCGCCCTCTGCCTTTTCCTTCAGCATGCGAAGCAGGGGTCTGCCAATGAAGAGGAGGACGAGAAGGGCAACAATCGCGCCGCCAACTTGCCGAATGCCAACCATGACCAGCGGATTGTCCCACCAGCTTGTTGTGCTTTCCGTCGCTTCGGCAAAGGGACGCGCCGAAATTGCGACAATGTCTCCGCGGGCCTGATCAAACCCGACAGCCCCTTTGACGAGGCTATCGATTTGGGCAAGCTCCACTTTGGAGCGCTTCTTGCCGCCGACCGTTTCGCGCAAGGCCACGGCAACCGTCAGGCGACGGACGCGGCCGATCGGCTGATGAGTGACGGATATTTCGCGTCCGACATCGAAGTTGCGAGAATAGGTTTCCGCAATCTCTCCGGAGGACGAGGGCGCACTTGGCGTCGCGGTGGTCTGGACTCCGCCGGGCGAAGTGGCGACCTGGGTCGCCTGTGGCACCTTGTTTGAAAGGGCCCCGGGAATTCCCGCAGCCGGCGTTTGTGTAGCGGAACTCGTGGATTTGTTTCCTTCTTCGCGACGCAGGGCGCGATCATCCTTGGGGTAGGATTCCCGGGTCGACTGACTTTCGGAGAAGTCCACATCCGCGTGAACCTCTGTGCTGAAGTTCCCGGCTCCC
>CAYSCC010000457.1:0-1674 GCA_964429375.1 uncultured Chakrabartia sp. | reverse complement strand
TGCTCATGTTTGCACGGACTGAAAGACTGTTGTTGAGGCCCGGTTGGGCGGAGGACGCTGCCCCACTTGCGGCCGCGATCGGCGATGAGGCCATTCTGACAAAGCTGGGCAGGGTGCCCTCGCCATACAAGCTGGCGGACGCACAGGAGTTCCTCGCCCTTGATCGCGCCGAGGGTGAAGCCGACTTCCTGATTCTCGCCCGGACCGGCGGGGCTCCCCGACTGATCGGGGGCGTCGGCCTGAGCCCGCAGGACGACGAGCTTGAGCTGGGATACTGGATTGCCCGCCCCTATTGGGGGCTTGGTTTTGCTACCGAGGCTGCGCGTGCGGTAATCGATATTGCCCGCCACACGCTCAGGAAGCAGAAGCTGGTCTCTGGCCATTTCATAGACAACCCGGCTTCCGGCCGGGTGCTGTCGAAACTTGGTTTCAAGCCGACAGGTGACATTGTCGCGCGGAACTGCAGGGCTCGGGGGCATGCTGTGCCCTGTCGGCTGTATTCCTTGGACTTCGGTGACGCCAGTGATGGCGACACCGAAGTGACCCGAATGCTTGCAGCCTGAACTCTAGCGAACAATCATGCAGTTGCTGACTTGCGCGCAGATGGTTGTCGCATTTGCCGGTGTGCCTGCATTCGCGCGCAGACGGAAATAGGTTCGGCCACCCACATTTGCCGCAACGACTGATTTGGGCAAAGCCGAAAGAGCCGGGTTCTTTGCCGCCAAGATGCGCCAGGCTGAATTGGCAACCGCGGCGGATTCATAGGCTCCCAGCTGAACCCAGGCTCCTGGCACAGTTGGCGCCACGAGCTTGCCGCCCGAAGGAGGCATCGCTGTCGTAACCTGGCGGGTCGCGCTGACGACCGGTTTCTTCTCTGGAGCTGACGCGACCGACTTCTGTGCGATGACCGGAGATTCGGGTTGGGCATTCGGGTCAACTGTACCGTTGGCTTCGGCCCCTTCCGACGCGGCGAACGTCGAATCGCCCTGTCCCTCAACTTTCATGCCACCAGCTGTTTCCGGCCGCACCTTGTAGGCACCCGCAGGAGCAGCAATCAGGGTGCCATCTCCCCTTGGCGCAGAGTCCTGGCTGCGGAGCCACCAGACTCCGCCGACGACCAGCACAATTGCGCCAAGCCCTGCAAGCAACAACGCAATCAGCCGTCCGCTGGATACACCTTCATTGTCATCTTCGCTTTCAACGGCCTCAAGCCATGGCAGGCGATCCTCGTCCCGAAGTCCCAGTTCCGGTCCAGTTTCTGACATTGGCTACATCTCCTCGGCGGCCTTCACACCCATTATGGACAAGCCGTTAGCGATAATCTGCCCGATTGCCGATGCCATGAATAGCCGGGCCCGTGTCAAATCGGGACGGTCGGCAATCAGAATTCTCCTGTCAGGCCTGTCGTTGCCCAGATTCCAATGCGCGTGGAAGGCAGCCGCAAGATCATACAGATAAAAGGCAATCCGGTGCGGTTCATGGCTGGTCGCGGCAGCGGCGACAATTCTCGGGAACTGGGCTGCCAGTCTTGCCAGCGCAAGATCTTCGGCATCAAGCAGGTCGAGGTCCGCCTCTCCCGAAATGCCCGCTTCGGCAACCTTGCGCCTCAGCGACGCAATACGGGCGTGTGCGTACTGAACATAGAATACCGGATTGTCCTTTGAGGCTTCGACA
>CAYSCC010000456.1:0-1674 GCA_964429375.1 uncultured Chakrabartia sp. | reverse complement strand
AATGTCTGCACTCTCGATCGGGGAAATGCTGCGCCAGCATTGCGCCGACCTTGGAGGGACCGTCGAATGTGGCGAATTGGGCCTCCGCGAAGAGTCGCGCGGTCTTATCCTGCCGACAGCGATTTTCGCGCGCTGGTCGCGCTGACTAGTCGCGCATGGCACGAAGGGCAGCGCCGGCGGCAAACGGCGTGATGGCAACAGCAAGCATCGAGCTGGCGGCCAGCAGCTTGAACGCGCTTCCCCCAAAGGGATTGAGCGACCCTGCCCCGAAAATGAGCAGGGGTATGGCAAGGGGGAGCATGAGCAGGCCGGAAAGGGCACCTGCACCACGGACCCCTGTCGTCAATGCAGCAATCAGAACGGCCAGTGCTGCCAGCCCAGGCGTGCCAATCAGCAATCCCAGTTCAAGGCGCGCGAGCATCGCACTTTCAAGTCTCAGGAGCGCTGACGCCGGAACCGCGGCAAACAGCAAAGGCGGTCCAAAGCCCAACCAATGGCCCAGGAGTTTGGCAACAATGATGCCTTCCTCGGACACGCCGCGGATCGTGAGCTGGTCGATCACGCCCTGATCCACATCCGGCGCGATCAATCGGTCGACCGGGAGGAGTGACGCAAGCAATGCCGCTATCCACAAGACCCCTCCTCCTGACTTGGAGAGCAATGCCGCATCCGGCCCAACGCCAAAGGGATAGAGTGTGGCCACCAGCAGGAAGAAAATGACCGGCAACATGGCCCCGCCACGCCCATAGGTCAGGCGGACATCACGGGACACAAGCGCAAATACGGCCTTCACCGGGAGACCTCCAGGCGGATGTCCTGAACGTCACCAACGTTGAGTGGCTGGTGCGATGCGGCAAGCACGATGCCGCCTTGCGCCCGATGGCTGGCAATCATTTGGGACAAGGTCTCAAGAGAGGCAGCATCAAGACCATTGGCCGGCTCATCCAGTAGCCAGATCTCTGCCCGGCTCGCAGCAATGCGCGCCAGTGTTGCCCGCTTGCGCTGCCCCGTCGAGAGCATCCTGACAGGTACATTGGCCAGGTGATCAAGCGAAAGTTGCGCAAGCGCCGCCGCGACAACTCCGCCATCAAGTTCGGCCCAAAAGCCCAGAGCCTTTTCAAGAGACAAATGTCTGTCCAGTGCCAGCGCCTCATCCGCCAGTGAGATCGGCGCAGTGACATGAACCGCCCCGGTCTCAGGCTGGAGGAGCCCACATGCCAGGCGCAGCAAGCTGGACTTCCCGACACCATTGGGGCCCGATACGATCGCCGCATCGCCAGCTTCCAAAGTGAAACTTAGAGCCTCGAACAGCATCCGCCCGCCGCGGCGGCAGGAGACGTTGTCAAATCTGAGCATGCCCTGCCCTCTCATTGCTTCGACATAGAGGCTGATCGGTTGAGGTGGAAGCGCTTCGTGCCTACACAGACAAAGAAGGCCCCTCATCCACCTGAGTGAGTCGCATGTAACGGCCTTGGCGGGAGACAATGCGTTGATCGAGCAACTGAATGAGAGTGAACGGGCCACAGCGCTTGATGAACTTGGTGATTGGGATTTTGACGAAGCGCGAGATGCACTCACCCGCCGCTTCATCTTTCGCGATTTCTCGGAAGCTTTTGGATTCATGACCCGGGATGCACTGTTGAGCGAGCATCATGATCATCATCCATAGTGGTC
>CAYSCC010000455.1:0-1695 GCA_964429375.1 uncultured Chakrabartia sp. | reverse complement strand
CGGGTGAAATAGTCCGGCCCTCATGCCGGCCTTTGCTGCAGAGCCGCCAGATTTCCAGTAAGACGCAAAGTCTCCGCCGATGGCAACAGGCAGAACTCCAGTTTCCTCGCGTTCGATTGCTTCGATTGTCCAGCCACGCTCCCGTACATAAGCAGCGATACTTTGGCGCAGGCCCGGCTGATCCAGTGTGGCGCTTCGGCTGTAATAAGTGTCTTCGACAAAGACCGTTCGAGCATCGAATGGAAGACAATAGACAAAGCGATAACCATCTCTTTGCGCAACGGTCGCATCCATAATGATCGGGCGTTGGATGGAATGACCTTCTCGAATCCGCAAGGTCTGGCCCAGAAATTTTTGCCATCCTAGATCAAGGTGGGACATGTCTGCAGGGCCTCGCGCGTCGATTACCAATCCTGCGGCAATTGACCTGCCGTCGATCAGTTCGATTTTATCGCCGACAGCGGCAACTTCGCCCTGGATGATCCGTTCCGGATTCAGCCTTGCACGCACAACGGTGTCCAGCCGTTCGGATTCGATACTGTTGTAGCCGGTGTTGAGAGTGCGTTGATGTGCAGGGAACGACACGTCATATGCAGGCCAGCGATGGCAGATCAATGGTTCCAGCAACCAGCGGTCCCCTGGCAAAATGTCATTGTCGAAGAACGACCAGACATGATTGCCACCGATTGCCGGAGACGCATCAACCAGAATGACATCCAGATCCGGCCTCAGTTCGGCAAGTGCAAGGGCAATCAAGCCCCCGGCAAGTCCACCGCCAGCGATCGCTACATCACAGTTGATCTCATCCTGCACGGCTTGTCCGTAGACGGGTTTGGTCCTTGGCGATAGCCGGTGTAAAATGGTAGCCATGACGCAACCGCTCGATCCGGCCCTTCTGTTGAGGGCATATGCTGCGGGCATATTCCCGATGGCAGATGGGCGCGATGCTCCCGAAGTTTATTGGGTGGAACCGCGCAAAAGGGGTATTTTGCCGCTCGACGGCTTCAAGCTCTCCCGATCGCTTGCAAAAACATTGCGGTCCGGGCGGTTTGAGACGACGGCTGACCTTGCCTTTGCGGAGGTCGTGAGTCTGTGTGCGGAACGGGCCGAAGACCGTCCGTCGACCTGGATAAATCATCAGATCGAAGCTTCGGTCGCGCTGCTTCACGCAGGTGGTCATGCGCACAGCATTGAGACCTGGGAGAAGGGAAAGCTGGTCGGTGGACTCTATGGTGTCAAATTTGGCCGGGCCTTCTTTGGCGAATCGATGTTTAGCCGAGCGACCGACGCGTCGAAAGTCGCGCTGGCGCACCTCGTGGCAAGGCTGCGCGCCGGAGGCTTCACATTGCTCGATTGCCAGTTCATCACGCCCCACCTTGCTTCTTTGGGAGCGATCGAGATCGACCGCGCCGATTATCTCGCCGCGCTTGTGTCCGCGGTTGCCGGTTCTGGCGGGGTGGCCGGAGCGGGGCTCGCCGGCGGCGCTGCGCCGTCAGGCGATTTTTCGGCGCTGGACCGACGGTTTGAAGCGGCGGACTCGCCGCGCAAGACTATTGTCTCGGGACCTGCATCCGGGTGTTTCATTGCACAGGCCTTGGTCCAGACGTCGTAAATCGGGTGCTCGACGACGTTGAGTGATGGCGATTCCTTGAACAGCCATCCGGAGAAAATCTTCCTCCACTTGTCATCACTGCC
>CAYSCC010000454.1:0-1709 GCA_964429375.1 uncultured Chakrabartia sp. | reverse complement strand
GGCAGCAATCAGCCGCTCGGTCTCAAGCTGATTTCCGACTGTCTCGATGATCAGGGTGAATGATGTCGTAACTCAGGTTGGTGATCTCATGAGGCAGCTGGGGCAGGCGATTGCGGTCGCAGCCTCGGTCGCAGTTCTCGCTGGCATTGCCGTGCTTATGGGTGCGGTTGCCGCTGCACGGCGTTCGCGCAGCTATGATGCCGTGCTCCTGAAAATGCTTGGCGCCACACGCAAGCAGGTGCTCGCTGCCCAGGCCATCGAATATGCAATCCTTGCTGCCATCCTGTCCGTCGTTGCTCTGTCCATTGGCAGCGTTGCAGGCTGGTACGTCGTGACTTCGGTCTTCGAAATCGATTGGGCGCCGGATTGGGCAATCGTGGGCGGGACCATCGCGGCCGGCGGTCTCGGAACACTGGGTCTGGCACTGATCGGCACCTTGCCTGTACTCTCGGCCCGGCCATCCGAAGCGCTGCGGGCGCTCTAGCCGGGGGTACCCGTCGTCAATTGCAAGGCATGGAGCACGCCGCCCATGCGGCCGCCAAGAGCGGCATAGACCATCTGGTGCTGTTTCACGCGTGGAAGCCCCGCAAAGGCGACGCTCGTCACCTTCGCGGCATAATGGTCCCCGTCGCCGGCAAGATCGGTGATCTCCACCTTCGCATCAGGAATGGCGGCACAGATCATTGCCTCAATGTCCTTTGCGGCCATTGGCATGAGGTTACATTGACTCCATAAGCTGGCGACGCGCCTCAACCGTCATATCGGCAAGTGCCTGGCGAATTTCGTCTTCGCTTGTTTCCACCTGCGCTCCCGTCAAATCCCCCAGAAGTTTGCGGATGACGTCCTCATCGCCCACTTCCTCGAAATCAGCCTGAACCACGCTCTTCGCATAGGAGTCTGTCTCCTCAGGCGTCAGGCCCATACGCGACGCTGCCCACTGGCCAAGAAGCTTGTTGCGCCGTGCTGTCACGCGAAAGGCCATTTCCTCCTCGCGAACAAATTTGGCCTCTTGCGCCTTTTCGCGATCATCGAACGTTGTCATTGTCTTCCCTTCAATCGAAACCCATACACCCAGATAAGTGCGCGAAGCGTCCGCTTCAATCGCCGATGCGCACCACCAACTTGCCAATGGCGCCCCGTGCGCCCATTTTCGCGATCGCTTCACCGCCCCGCTCAAACGGAAAGACGTCCGTGACACGAGGCGCAATCTTGCCCTCCTGCCAGAGACGGAACAGCCTGGTGATATTGGAGCGGTTCGCGTCCGGGCTCCTTTGCGCAAAGGCACCCCAGAATACGCCGCACACATCGCAGCTCTTGAGGAGCGTGAGATTCAATGGAAGCTTCGGAATTCCTGCCGGGAAACCGACTACAAGATAGCGCCCTTCCCAAGCAATGGCGCGCAGGGCAGGCTCGCAATAGTCACCGCCTACCGCGTCGTAGATGACATCAGCACCATTGGGACCCAACACGGCCTTGAAGGCATCGGCCAGGGCCTTGGACTGATCCTTGTCGAAGGGCGCAGTGCCATACAGGATGGTCTCGTCGGCGCCTGCTTCCTTCGCTGCGGCGGCCTTTTCCTCTGTCGAAACCGCAGCAATCACGCGCGCGCCAAAAGCCTTTCCAAGCTCTACAGCTGCCATTCCGACCCCACCAGCTGCACCCAGGACAAGGAGCGTATCCCCTTCCTTCAGATGGCCGCGATCGACCAG
>CAYSCC010000453.1:0-1712 GCA_964429375.1 uncultured Chakrabartia sp. | reverse complement strand
GGTTAGCGACGCTCCGCGGAAGCGTCCGCCGCGCAACCCCGGACGCTTCCGTTCGACATCGGCCTTTGCACCCATTGTAGCGCCGTCTCACTGCCCTTGGGGCCAGAAGGCACTGGGTGGTTATCTGGGCAGCGACAGGTCGGCATGGCGGGAGTATGACGCCTGCGCGCTCATCGAAGATGGTGCGCGGCTGCCAGATCTTCTGATCGATCAGGGAGAGGCCGATTCAAACCTCGAAGAACAGCTCAAGACGAGCCTCTTCCAGCACGCCTGCACATCAGCCGGACAGAAGGCAACGATCCGTATGCAGCCGGGCTATGATCATTCGTATTTTTTCGTGTCGACCTTCTTGGCCGATCACCTGCGCTGGCACGCAGAACGCCTCGGCTAACGGGCACCTATGCGATTGCGCGATGGGGCTGCCCCGGATCGCCGCAAGGCCGCCGGGGATCGACGCGCCGGTGGCTTTTCGCTGACGCCGACAACCAACGGCCGCGCTGCTGGCCCAAATTGCGGAAAGGCTGAATCCTCCTTGGGCACGACGCGCCGTTTCCGCCAGATCAGCTGCATAAGCGGACTTGCGGGCGGAGGAACATCGCGGTCTGCAAAGCTGATCTGAATGGCGTGCAACCCACGGCGACAGCCTTTGGCGCGACAGTCGCAAGCCATGGTCCATTGCGGATCGACTTCCGTGGTTGAATAATCGAACGTGATTTCTTCACCCTTTGCAATGGGTTCGAGGGCAAAGAGCTGGCGTTTCGGCCCGAAGTACGCATTGGGCGCGCAGCTGTGGTTCAGCTTGTTGAGTGGCGGATCGGGGTCCATCCAAAGACCGGGGCCAAGCCCGACGAAGTCGGGATCCTGGCCAGTCCGCGAATTGCCATAGACGGTCCCCGTCATCGTCCAGATCTTTTCACCCGGAGAGAAAGCCCGGCCTGCAAAGACCCCATCGCCTGCAATCGGGCTGGTATCGTGATACAGAAAGGATCCGCCATCACCAAAATATCGCCCGGCAAAGGTCTTGCGCAACGAAAACAGGGCCATGGCCAAGTGCAGCAGGACATTGGCGACCGGATACATGAGGAGGACGGGCTGTTCGAGGCCAGTTGTCAGCAATGTGGCGGCTGTCAGAAACATATATGCGATGGACCAGACGATCCACGGCAGGGGTTGTTCCCGCCTCGGATCCCGCCAAGTCGAACGCAGGATCGGCATGAACGACGTCAGCGTCGTGACATTGCCAAGGAACAGGAAAGCCGCGGCATAGGCTGCCTTGTCGACGTGCGAGAAGATCAGGGCCGCATAGCCGATAGTCAGCCACAGATCGGCAGAGAAGATGATTGCCTCGAAACGGTCAACGGGCTCGGTCGCGTTTTTCCGCAAGCACAGTACGGCAACGATGACGCTCATCCCGGCACAGGCAAAAAGCAGCAGAAGTTCAGGTAGAACAGCACCATTTTGCCATGCCAGAAAAGCTACGAGCGACGTGCCATAAGCAAACATCAAGTAACTGGCAGCGTTGGGCCGAATAGAGCGCTTCAGGAAGTTGCGGATGTAAAGCAGGTATCCAGCAATCTGGAAAATAGCCGCCAATACACCGAAAACGCCGCCGCTCACGCCAACCTCCCACAATTGGCAATTCACACACGTTAACCATGATCATGGTTAACGCCTTGTAATTCCATTAACTCATCAGGATTCCGCGGTCAAAC
>CAYSCC010000452.1:0-1712 GCA_964429375.1 uncultured Chakrabartia sp. | reverse complement strand
TCGCAATATTATGTTCAAGGAACAGGCACCGCGCCAGCATCGCCAGAAGGCCAATGCCTCCTGTGCAAACAAGCAAAATCAGCCATGGCCATGGTGACATACCAACGGCACGCGCCCTTGGAACAAGCAAAGCCCAGCCAACGCAAAGCGAAATCAGCAAATCGAACCAGATCTGATTGCCCCATGCATTTCGACTGTGCTCAACCCAGACTCCGGCCAATCCTTCTTGCCAAAGAGCGTGGAATGACCATGCCAGAAACAGGGCACAAAATGCCGCCGGCACCATCCAGACCATGTTCGTGCCCAGGCCGCGCCCGGCAGAGATCAATATTGCTGCACCCAGAAAGGTTGCAAGCGCAACGAAAGGCAGGACATCATAAAGAGATTCGTGCATGAGCGTATCCTGTAGCAGTTGCTACGTCGTATCGAAATGTAGCATGTGCTACAAGAGGTAATATGAACGTCAGGGATGAACAACGCGAGCGGGTTGCAGAGAAGCTGGCAGCCCATTTGCTGGCCCATGGCCTGTCTCGATCGAGCCTTCGCCAGCTCGCGGCGGCAGCTGGTGTGAGCGACCGGATGCTCCTCTACTATTTTGCTGACAAGTCAGAGGTCCTGTCTGCATCGTTGGAACGCATCGCCACAAGAGTGATCGACAGCCTCGCGCAAGCCTTTCCCGAAGGGCAACGGTTTCCTGTCAGGGAGCTTGTGCTGCGGGCAGCAACGGTGACAGGCCAGCCCGAGATGCGCGGATTCATGCGGCTTTGGATAGAGGTTATTGCCGCTGCATCCCGCGGTGAGGCGCCCTTTGTCGATATATCCGGACAGATCGTCCTCGGCTTTCAAAACTGGATCGAGAGCCGCCTTGCATTGGCTGAGGGCAAAGACAGGGCCGGCCTTGCGCTTGCGATCATTGGCCTGATCGACGGGCTGGCCTTGATTGATGCGTGTATCGGTGAACAGGCAGCACAGGACGCGATGTCAGCGCTGCCAAAGCTGCTGTCCCCCGAATTGAACCCCGCCAAGCCCTGACCTTGATTGGTCAGACCAACCGACTCTGCTTGACTGCCGCTTCAATGAAGCTTGCAAAGAGCGGGTGCGGGTCAAACGGCTTGGACTTCAGTTCGGGATGAAACTGCACGCCGACGAACCAAGGGTGATCCGGACGCTCGACGATTTCCGGCAGTTCGCCATCTGGGGACATGCCACTGAAGACAAGTCCGCCCGCTTCGAGCGATGGCTTGTACCGGGCATTCACTTCGTAGCGATGCCGGTGTCGTTCCGAAATTGTCGTTGTACCGTAGATGCTTGCGACATGGCTGTTGCCGGACAGTCTGGCTTCATAAGCGCCGAGCCGCATGGTGCCGCCCAGATCGCCACCTGCTTCCCGTTTCTGGAGCCCTTCTTCGCTCATCCATTCCGTGATAATCCCAACAATCGGCGAACCGCCTGAGCCAAATTCGCTGCTGGTTGCATCCTGAATTCCGGCGGTGTTTCGCGCGCCTTCAATGCAGGCCATTTGCATGCCCAGGCAAATGCCAAAAAACGGCACCTTGCGTTCCCGCGCAAATTTGACGCTGGCGATCTTGCCTTCGCTGCCGCGTTCGCCAAACCCGCCCGGTACAAGGATGGCATGCATGGGCTCAAGAGCAGCCGCCACGTCGATTTGCGGCAGCTCGCCCTCCTCCACGGCGGAGTTGACGGAGCAGTCG
>CAYSCC010000451.1:0-1714 GCA_964429375.1 uncultured Chakrabartia sp. | reverse complement strand
CTCGAAGTCGTGGCCGAAGGTATTGAAACCGAAGAACAGTTCAATCTCGCTCAAAAGGCGGGTTGCACACACTTGCAGGGCTATCTGCTTTCCCCTCCGCTGTTGGCGCAGGAGGTTGAGCAATATTTCGGTATCCAGGATCTTGAAACTGGCTGGCCGCAGTACAGCCGCATCCAGGCCTGACGCCCAATTCAGGGCGTTGCCGGCAATGCTCCATCCGGCAAGAGAGCAGCCATCACGGATTCGACAACGTCTTCTACTCTGACCAGGACGACCGGACCTGACTCGCCACCAAACGGGGCGCAGATGAACTGGTTGATGTTGACAAACCCACCTTCATCGGTCGGCATGACGCGTGCGCCTTCGCCCTTGCGCCAAAGCAGGATCGTATCATAACCGTCAGGGAAGATCTGGCCAGCCATGCGCGAGAGGCCGAATTCATTGCTGGTCGGGGCAGTCCCGAAATCGGTAAATACTGTGGCCGCCCTGAATGCGTCCTTGGGTGAAACGCCGAGCCGCCAAAGCTGGAATGCAATGCCGAGTCGTACTGCCGCTCGCAAGGACAGCAGGCTTGTGGCCCCCGCAACTTTTGCCTTGCCGTCTCCTTCATGCCAGGGAAACACGCCCTTGACGAAGTGGTCACGCATCGTCCCCAGGTTCCATCCAGTGGCCCCGGCAACCTGCCTGAGCGTGAAAAGGGGAGTATCCGTGTCAGCCATATCCTGTTCCCGCAATGGCGCCCTAAAGCGCAAACATTAGGTTCGCTGCGCTTGCGGGTCAATTTTCATTGTTGATGCTGTGCAGTGTGGCAAGAATTGTGCGCAGGCTCGGCCAATGTGCTTGACGACAACCAGTGAACCGCAGAACATGATCCAATGACAGACAAACCAGCGAACGACCCCTTTGCCATGTTTCGGGACATGGTGAACCAATGGGAAAAAGCAGCCAATGAATATGGCAGCAAGATCGCCAGTACGAGCGAGTTTGCGCAGGGAATGCACGGTGTGACTGCAGCTTCGCTTCAGATCCAGCAAGCAGTCCAGGAGGGCATGGCAAAAGTCCTGGCCGCAGCGAACATTCCCACTCGGGACGATATTGCGACCCTCAGTGCCCGTATTGCGGCAGTTGAATCCCAACTCGAACGCCTCTCTTCAGCATTGGGTGCCGAGGCTGCCAGCAGGACTTCAGGTCCGAAGCCCAAGCGGACAAAGCAGCCTCCATTAAAGAAGACATGAGCGAGACGGACATCTTCGAGCGCGCCGCAACCGAATTCGAGCGGGCAATGCAGCGCAACATAAAGGGGCTTGGCTACCTCGCGTCGCCAGCGCCAGTGTTGGGAGCAAGCCCAAAGGACACGCTCATTTCGCGCGGCACCTTGCGCCTCTATCACTATCGACCGATGGCGGACGAGGTTTATCGCGTTCCGATCCTTCTGGTGATGGCCACAACCAACCGAGGCTATCTGTTCGACATGCTGCCCGGCCAAAGTCTTGTCGAATTCCTCCTCAAGGCCGGTTTCGATGTATTCATGGTCGACTGGGAAGCTCCGGGACTGGATGAGCGTGATCTGGGCCTTGATGATTATGTGCTCGATTTTCTCCCAAGCTGCGTGGCCCGGGTCAAGGATGAGACGGGCGAACCTGACCTGACGATTGTCGGCTACTGTTTTGGGGGTGTCCTGTCCCTCCTCTGGGCAGCGCTCCATCCGGACGGC
>CAYSCC010000450.1:0-1715 GCA_964429375.1 uncultured Chakrabartia sp. | reverse complement strand
ATGTTGGGCCAGCACATCGAGCCCGCCCGGCCGGAATGTGTCTCCATCGCGCATGCCTTCGGCTATGGCGTCTATGGCGCCCTGGGCTTCGAGATACTCAAACCGGTTTCCCGGGACGATGATCGCTTCGCTGGGCTCATCGAGCCTGTGATTTGCGCGTCCGATGCGCTGCATCAGGCGTGACGAGCCCTTTGGCGCGCCCATCTGGATCACGCAATCGACATTACCCCAATCAACACCAAGATCGAGGCTTGCGGTGGCGACGAGCCCGCGCAAGCGCCCCTCGGCCATGGCATTTTCAACCTTGCGGCGCGCTTCGATATCGAGGCTTCCGTGATGGATGCCGATGGGCAGCTTCAGGTCATTGACGGCCCAGAGCTCCTGGAAAATCAGTTCGGCAAGGCCGCGGGTATTGCAAAAGACCAGGGTGGTCTCATGCGTTTCGATCTCTGCCATCACCTGCGCTGCGGCATAGCGTCCCGAATGCCCCCCCCAGGGAATTTCACCTTCAGGCAACAGCATCGAAATTTCGGGGGGAGCCCCGGCATCCCCTTCGACAAGGCGGACGGGCTTGCCCTGTCCGTCCGGCGCAAGCCATTGCAGATAGGCGCCCGGGTCCGCCACGGTTGCAGACAGGCCGACACGACGCAGCCCCGGACTGATCGTCTGGAGCCGAGCGAGAGACAGGCTCAGCAGATCCCCGCGCTTGTTGGGAGCAAAGGCATGGATCTCATCGATGATGATCGTGTTCAGCCCGGCAAACATGCCGAAACTGTCCGGATAGGAGAGCAGGAGGCTGAGTGACTCCGGTGTCGTCAGCAGGATCTGCGGAGGGCGGGCCCTCTGCCGCGCCTTGCGATCGGATGGCGTGTCACCGGTTCGCGTCTCGATCCTGATGGCAAGGTCCATGTCCTCGACAGGGCGCATGAGGTTGCGCCGGACATCGACAGCCAGCGCCTTGATCGGCGAGACATAGAGCGTGTGCAGGCCCTCGGTCGGCGATTCGATGAGTTCGGCGAGGGTTGCAAGAAAGCCGCCAAGGGTCTTTCCGGCGCCCGTCGGGGCAACGAGCAGGGTATGGCTGCCGTCGCGGGCAGCCTCGAGCATCCCAAGCTGGTGGCGGCGCAACGCCCAGCCCTTGCTGCGGATCCAGTCTTCAAGGATGGGCGGAATTGAGGTCACACGGCGACTGTCGGGCCGCCATGCACAAGAATCAATGCCCTACGGACTCTCCGCGAACAAGACCGGATGCTGCGAGCTGCGCATCAATCTGGGCCATCAGGCGGTCCAGACCGGCCTGATCGCGCGCCTCGGCGCGGGCGACAAGCACGTCCTGGGTGTTCGACGCGCGCAGCAGCCACCAGCCATCGGGTGTGTTCACGCGTGCCCCGTCCGTCCGGTTGACGTCTGCGCCTTCGGCTTCGAGCCGGGCCAGAACTTCATCGACCACGGCAAACTTCCGGCTTTCATCAACCTGAAAACGCAGTTCCGGGGTATTGATCATGTCCGGCATTGCATCCCGGATCGCCACGAGCGATCCTCCCTGTTCGGCAATGGCCTGCATGAAACGGACCGCAACATACTGGGCATCATCAAAGCCGTACCATCCATGGCGGTAAAAGATGTGTCCGCTCATTTCCCCCGCAAGCGGGCTATCGGTTTCCTTCATCTTGACCTTGATCAGGCTGTGCCCGGTCTTCCACATCAGCGGCTTG
>CAYSCC010000449.1:0-1715 GCA_964429375.1 uncultured Chakrabartia sp. | reverse complement strand
TCTCCTTCGCCCAGACGCTTGTTCAGGGCCTTCAACAGGGGGTTACGAAACAGGTAGGCAATCGATGTGGCCGCTATCCCGAGCGCGAGGACAGGACGAAACTTGCCATTGGCCAGCGCAGCAGCACCAATTTTCAGCGCCTGTTTTTTTGCAACTTCGGTCGCAGATCCTGCGAGGGATTCGGGCCTCGTTCTTCGCTGGACTGCCGCAAGCGTGGCCTCCAGCTTCGCTCTTGCCCGATCGGCCTCCTTGCGGCTTTGTTCGAGGTCTTTCATCGTTCACCCCGCGGCTTGAGTGAAGCCTTGAGTCTGCGCATTCCAAACAAGACCAGCAGTCGCCCGAGAACGAGCGATCCGCCGCTCACTGCAACAACGGCCCAGACAATTCCGATCAGAGGTTCCAGTATCAGGATAAGGGCAAACGGAAGCGTGAGCATCGTGCCAAGCATGACAGCCCAGCCAAAGCCAACAGCGTAAAGGGCCGGCTGCGCATATTCCGCCCGTTCGCCCAGTTCTGCCTTCAGGTACGACGTTTCCGCAACGACGAACGCAGTGGCATCATCGGCAAGCTGGACTGCCAGTGCCTTCAGTCCTTGATCCTCAGGGCCTTCGTCTCGTTGGGGAGAGGCGTCGCCAGACATTCAGGCGTCATCGCCGTCGCTTGAGCCGGAACGGAACAGCCGCGTCAGAACGAATCCGACCGCTGCGGCAGCACCGATGGCCACTGCCGGCTTTTCACGCACAAACTTGCGTGTATCGGCGACCAGATCATCAATCTCCTTGCCCTTCAGGGACTCGGCAACGCCTGACACTGCAGTTGCTGCACGACGCGCATAGTCACCATATTGCTTCCCGACCCGCGCATCGACTGTCTTGGCGATATCATCAACAAAGTCAGAAATGCTGAAAAGTCCGTCTGTGGCCTTGTCCTTGCCTGCGCTTGCATATTCGCGCGCCTTGTCACCCGCCTTGCCGACAAGAACAGAGGCCTGATCCTTGAAGGACTCAGCGGTCTGTTCTTCCTTGAGCCGGGCAGGCTTGACAGCTTTGGGTGTGGATGCAGCCGCCTTTGGCGTTGCCTTGGGTCTGACTGGAGCCTTCGGTTTGCCAACTGGCTTTTTGGCGCCTGCTTTTGCGGGCGCAGAGGACGATGGTGCTTTGACCATGATGCGAGATCCCTTCAACGTGCACGGGCGAGCGCCCGCCATTTGCCTCCAACAGTGAACACCGATATGGGGCTCGCCCATCACCGATCAACCGTCTGAGGCGAATATAATGACTGCCATCCTCGATATCCATGCCCGCCAGATTATTGATAGCAGGGGCAATCCGACCATTGAGGTCGATGTCTCGCTCGAAGATGGCGCCTTCGGGCGCGCAGCAGTCCCGTCGGGGGCGTCAACGGGTGCCTATGAAGCGGTTGAAAAGCGCGATGGCGACAAGTCGCGCTTTCTGGGCAAGGGGGTCAAGCAGGCTGTCGAAGGCGTGAACGGCGAAATTTGCGAGGCGCTGCTAGGCTATGACGCCGAAGATCAGGCTGAAATTGATGAGAAGCTGATCGCGCTGGACGGAACTGAAAACAAGTCGAGGCTCGGCGCGAATGCGCTGCTGGGTGTTTCGCTTGCAGTGGCCAAGGCTGCAGCCGATTCGCGCGGATTGCCGCTTTATCGCTATGTGGGCGGAGTTTCGGCGCATGTCCTTCCCGTGCCGATGATG
>CAYSCC010000448.1:0-1726 GCA_964429375.1 uncultured Chakrabartia sp. | reverse complement strand
AACGCCGCCAGAATCAGCACCCGCTTCAGTGCACGCTCGAGAAGGCCTGAACATTTCACCAGCAGCCGTCATAATCGGAGCGGGGGATGCCACAGGCGGTGCCGTTGCGAGGGCATTTGCCGCAGAAGGCCTCACAGCCTGCGTCAACAGGCGGCCCCGCAATTCCGATCAACTCGAGCGACTGGCCCAATCCATTCGGGATAATGGCTTTAGATCCGTCGCCTACCCCGGCGACGCACGGAATGAGGATGACATGGCGGCGTTGTTCGAACGGGTTGAGGCGGATGTCGGCCCCGTCGAAGTCGCTGTTTTCAACATTGGCGCAAATGTCCGGTTCCCCATCCTTGAAACAACGACTCGTGTCTTCACGAAGGTGTGGGAAATGTGTTGCCTCGGCGGCTTTCTCATGGGCCGGGAAGCAGCGCGGCACATGATCCCGCGCGGACGCGGCACAATATTGTTTACCGGAGCGACAGCCAGTGTTCGCGGGGGCTCGGGCTATGCGGCATTCGCTGGTGGCAAGGGAGCGCTGCGCATGCTTGCGCAGTCAATGGCGCGTGAGCTCGGACCCAAGGGCATTCATGTTGCCCATGTGGTCATCGATGGCGGCATTGACACCGAATTCATAAAATCGCGCCACCCTGCGTTTGATGAAGCCAAGGCAGCGGACCTGATCCTGTCCCCCGAAGCAATCGCCGCAAATTATGTCATGCTGCACAAACAACCGAGAAGTGCGTGGACGCATGAGCTTGACCTGCGACCCTGGGGAGAAAGCTGGTGAGCAAGCAGTTTGATTTTCTGTTCGATATCGGCGGCCCGAATGGTTACCTGACGCATCGGGTCATGCCCGCCTTTTGCCAGCAAACGGGAGCGAAGGTCCGGTATGTCCCGGTACTTCTCGGAGGCTTGATGAAAGCCACCGGAAACAGGCCACCCTGGGCCGTTTATGCCGATGTTCCGGCAAAGCTTGCCTATGATCGCCTTGAATTCCAGCGGTTTGTTTCGGCACATGGGTTGAACAAATTTCGCATGAATCCCCATTTTCCGATCAATACACTTCCGATCATGCGCGCCATTGTGGCCGCGCAACATGAAGGTGTGCTTGATCAGGCTATCGAGGCGATGATGGTCGCTATGTGGGAAGAAGAGGCCAACCTCAGCGAACCGGCCGACATTGCTCGGGCATTTGATCGGAGCGGCGTAGACGGCGCGCGTCTGCTTGAACGCGCCGGAGAAGACGCGATCAAGGCCGAGCTTGCCCAGAACACTTCGCGCGCGGTGGAACGTGGTGCCTTTGGCATTCCCACGTTTTTTGTGGGCGACGAGATGTGGTTCGGCAAGGAACGCCTCGCGCAGGTTGCAGCAGCACTGGCCTGAGTCCAGCCAGCCCCTAGCGCAGCGAGTCCGCCACGAGCGGATAGAGACCCCTGACAATCACAGCCACGCCCTTTGCGTTGGGGTGCATCTGGTCCGCTATCAGCAGGGATCGGTTTGGCGTTACGCCATTCATGAAAAAGGGATAGAACCGCGTTCCATGCTTCCGTGCGAGTGCAGGGAAGATCGAATCAAACTGGGCCTGATATTGCTTGCCCAAGTTAGGAGAGGCGCGCATCCCGGCCAGGAGCACCGGAATGCGGCGTTTCCGAAGTTCAGTCAGGATTGCATCAAGGTTTGCCCGTGTCTGCTCAGGCTTCAGGCCACGAAGCATGTCATTCGCGCCAAGTTC
>CAYSCC010000447.1:0-1761 GCA_964429375.1 uncultured Chakrabartia sp. | reverse complement strand
TGGGGTCGCTCTGACCATGTATGATCGGCGCAATCGCCTGACGGAACAGGTTGCGCAGGATGTGCGGTCCTGCCTCGGCAAGGCGGTTTTCGAGACGGTGATTCCGCGCAACGTGCGCTTGTCCGAGGCTCCAAGCCATGGGTTGCCGGCCCTGATCTATGATCACAAATGCCCCGGGTCCGAAGCCTATATGGCGCTTGCCCGCGAATTGATTGGCCGCCTTCCACGACAAAAGGCCGCAGCATGAGCGAGGAGACGCCGGTCACTCCGCTGAAGAAGCGCCCAACCGGACTTGGCCGAGGCCTTTCTGCCCTGCTTGGGGAGATTGAGCGGGATGCCCCAGTCGCGCTTGATGGCACTCCCCCGGATGGCGTCCGCATGGTCGAGGTCAATCGCTTGCGCCCCTTGCCCAACCAGCCGCGCAAGACATTTCGCGACGACGCGCTGGATGAGCTGGCCGAATCCATCAAGTCGCGCGGCCTGCTGCAACCGATTGTCGTGCGCGATCCGGATCATGACGGGCATTTCGAAATTATTGCGGGGGAACGCCGGTGGCGCGCAGCCCAGCGGGCGCAGCTCCATCAAGTACCTGTAATTATTAGGGAATTTGACGACGTTACAGCGCTCGAGATTGCGATCATTGAGAATGTCCAGCGCGAACAGCTCAATGCCTGGGAAGAAGGTGAAGCCTATCGGCGGCTGATTGAAGACCATGGGCATACGCAGGACGCGTTGGGCCGTATTGTCGGAAAGTCGCGGAGCCATGTCGCCAATCTCATGCGGTTGCGCAATCTGCCGGTTCCGGTTCACGACTGGCTGGCAGCCGGAGACTTGACCATGGGGCACGCCCGGGCGCTGCTTGGCTCCGATGATCCTGTGGCTCTTGGTCGCATGATCGTCCAGCGCGGATTGTCGGTGCGCGACACGGAACGTCTTGTCAAAAAGGCAAAAGGGCAGGCAACACCCCGTCGCACACAGGCTGCAGGCCGGAGCGGGGATCCTGATCTGCTCGCGCTCGAGCGGCAGTTGACTGACATGTTGGGATTGAAGGTCAAGATCAATCACCAGGCCCGTTCGGGCACGATGATGCTGTCCTATTCGTCGCTCGAGCAGCTTGACATGATCTGCCAGCGCCTGAGCGGAGAGCCAATCTAGGGGTCAGGCCTGCCAATCGCCCGCTTCATTAGCCAGACGCGGATCGCGCTGGCCAGATTGGGCGGATCTGCCATTTCGATCCTTTGTGCGTCAATTTGAGCAATCACCGCATTGAGCGGCAACGAAAGGCCGTCCGCCGCCTGCTTGAGCGCGTCCCAAAAGACGGGCTCCAGGCTGATGGACGTTTCATGCCCGGCAATGGTGACAGAGCGTTTGACCGGCCCGGCCATCAATACATGTGCTGCCCGCCGTTGATGGACATGGTCGATCCAGTGATGAAACCACCATCCTCTGAGCACAAAAAGGCGACACCACGTGCAATTTCGCTGGCCATGCCAAGGCGCCCAACCGGGATTTTTGCCACGATCTTTGCAAGAACTTCTGCAGGAACGGCGGCAACCATGTCTGTATCGATATAACCCGGCGCAATGGCGTTGACCGTGACCCCGAATTTGGCGCCTTCCTGCGCCAGCGCTTTCGTAAATCCGTGAATTCCGGACTTTGCCGCGGCATAATTGACTTGCCCGTATTGGCCGGCCTGCCCATTGATCGAACCAATGTTGACAATGCGGCCCCAGCCCCGATCCTTCATCCCGGAAAATGTGG
>CAYSCC010000446.1:0-1765 GCA_964429375.1 uncultured Chakrabartia sp. | reverse complement strand
ACTGGTTGGCTGTCGCATCTCCAGCCTTGCCAAGTGCCTGAAGACTCAGGAGGCCGGAGGCACGCACATCAAGCAGGATCCTGCCTGCGGCCTCGGCCAGATGGGCGGCCAATTCAGCGTCGTTCATCGGGTCTTCCTCACTTCAGCGGCAATATGGCCTTTATGATGTGTTCGGCGGCTTCGGCGGGTGTCATTTCAACCGTGTTGACGCGAATTTCCGGATTAACCGGCGCCTCATAGGGGCTGTCAATGCCCGTGAAGTTCTTGAGAGCACCGGACCGCGCTTTCTTGTAGAGGCCCTTGACGTCACGGGCCTCCGCAACTTCAAGCGGCGTATCGACAAAGATCTCGATGAACTCACCATCCGGCAGCATTGCGCGCACCATGTCCCGCTCTGCGCGGAACGGCGAGATGAACGCCGTCAGGACAATCAGCCCGGCATCGGTCATCAGCCTGGCAACTTCGCCAACGCGGCGGATATTCTCGATGCGGTCTGCCTCTGTGAACCCGAGATCCTTGTTGAGCCCGTGGCGAACATTGTCCCCGTCAAGCAGGAAGGTGTGGCGGTTCATCAGGTTGAGCCGCTTTTCCACTTCATTGGCTATGGTCGATTTGCCCGAGCCGGAAAGGCCTGTGAACCACAACACCCGGGGCGTCTGATTCTTGAGCCGGGCATGCTCGGCCCTGTCAATGTCAGTCGCCTGCCAGTGAACATTCTGCGCCCGACGCAGCGAGAAATGCAGCATACCTGCGCCGACGGTCCTGTTGGTGATCTTGTCAATCAGGATGAAGCCGCCCAGCCCCCGACTTTCCGCATAGGGTTCAAACACAATGGGCTTGTCGGTGGCGAATTCCGCCACACCAATGGCGTTAAGCTCCAGCGTCTTGGCCGCCAGACGCTCCATCGTGTTCACATTGATGGTGTATTTGGGCTGCTGGACCGTGGCGGAAACCATCTGCGTGCCGAGCTTCAGCCAATAGGACCGCCCGACGTGCAATGCGTCATCATCCATCCACACAAAGGTGGCTTCAAACTGATCCGAAACTTCCGGCGGCGCATCGGCAGTCGCAATGACGTTCCCGCGTGAACAATCCACTTCATCCGCAAGGCACAGCGTAACCGACTGGCCAGCCACCGCTTCGTCCAGTTCTCCGTCAAGTGTGACGATCTTCGACACCGTCGAGGTTTTGCCCGAAGGCAAAATACGAATGGCATCGCCCGTCTTCACCGATCCCGTGGAGATCAGGCCAGAGAAACCCCGGAAGTCGAGGTTGGGGCGGTTGACCCATTGCACAGGCAGGCGAAAGGCCTTGCCCTGATCGGTGGTATTGTCCAGCTCCACCGTTTCAAGATGCTCGATCAGCGGCTTGCCCGTGTACCAGGGCGTGTTTGCGCTATTCTTGGTGATGTTGTCGCCCTTGAAGCCCGAGATGGGCATGGCAGTAAACGACTTGATCCCGATCTCCGCTGCAAACCCCGCATAGTCCGCGACGATGGCATCGTACTTTGCCTGATCATAGTCGATCAGGTCCATCTTGTTGACGGCGAGGACGATGTTCCGGATGCCGATCAGATTGCAGAGGTAGGAGTGCCGCCGGGTCTGGACGAGTACGCCCTTGCGCGCGTCGATCAGGATCACAGCCAGATCTGCTGTCGACGCACCCGTAAACATGTTGCGCGTATATTGCTCGTGACCCGGACAGTCAGCGACGATGAACTTGCGCTTCTCGGTGGCGAAGAAGCGATAGGCGACGTCGATTGTGA
>CAYSCC010000445.1:0-1779 GCA_964429375.1 uncultured Chakrabartia sp. | reverse complement strand
ACAGGCACATCATGACCAATACGCCCACCATACCCGCAATGGCTGCCCAGGTTCCGTAGGGATGGGCCCACATCTTGATGAGCAGGCGATGTGGAGATTCAGCTTCAAATCGGTTTCGCAGCCGGTACTGCGCGATCGCAATCAGCAGGTAGACGAAAAGCATGATGGCGCCTGAGGCGTTCACGAGGAAATTGAAGACCCGATCAGGCGACAGAACGGATGCGGCAAGCGCACCATAGCTGAACAGACTGGCAATCAGAATGGAGCGCGCCGGAACCCTCGAGCGGCTGAGCTTGACGCAGCCCTGGGGAGCGTCGCCATTTCGGGCAAGACCGAACATGGCTCGCGATGTGATGTAAATCCCGGAATTGAGGCAAGAGAGCACTGCAACCAGGACAATCGCGTTCATGATGAGATCTGCCTCACCATATCCCATGGCACTGAGGGCATGCGCGAACGGCGAGGTCCCGACTTCAATTTCGTTCCATGGAACCACTGACACAATCAACAGGATCGAAAGGACGAAAAAGACCAGGATGCGAACAGACACCGAAATCGTCATTCGAGCGATCGTCCTCGCACCCTCACGCGATTCCGCTGCTGCAAGGGTCGCGATCTCGGCACCGCAAAGCGAAAAAATGGTGGTCGCAACACCCGCAAAAATCGCGGCCATTCCATTTGGTGCAAAACCACCATGCGCGACGAGGTTCGAAAACGTCATTCCGGCAGGCGATGTCAGCCCCAACGCATAGGCTCCGGCGACGGCGATGAACACAATGATTGCCATCACCTTTGTGGATGCAAACCAGAACTCGAATTCCCCATAGGATCGCGCAGACATCAAGTTGACCGCAGTCAGGATCGCCATGAGGACAACGCCAACCTCCCAAACTTCAACTTGCGGAAACCAGCCGCAGATGATCTTGGCCCCTGCAATGGCTTCCACCGCAATGACAACAACCCAGAAATACCAATAGAGCCAGCCCACCAAAAACCCTGCCCAGTTGCCCAATCCTTCGCGCGCAAAATCCGGAAAGGTCTGAACGCCGGGAATGGCCATGGCCATTTCAGAGATCATTCGCATCACCAGCAGGACGAGAATTCCAGCCAAGGCATAGCTTAGAACGGCAGCGGGTCCGATCATGCTGATCGCACTTGACGAACCTACAAACAGGCCGGCCCCGATAATGCCGCCAAAGGTGATCATCGAGACGTGGCGCGACTTGAGCGAACGGCTCAGTTGCGATGCCGCCCGGTCTTCTTCAAATGCTGCCGCGCCGTCCATTCAGGCCAGTCCCCCAATCATGCTGCTAGCTCGTGCCCTGTCTTACCCGGCCGTCTCTTGCTTGTCATGCAGCCAAATGGAAAGCCAATCTGCCGTTTGCGCAATGTGCTGCCTGAGGCCTAATCGCAAATGTCTTTGGCAGCGATGGTCTGCACGAGCTGGACGAAACTCTTTGCAGCAATCTTTTCTAGCCAAGGCATCCGCTTTTCGAACGGCTTGTCATGGCCTGCGAACACGGTGAGGCCTTCCATCGATGCGGAGATGAAGAGCGCAAGAGCCTGTCTCTGCTCTTCGGACAGGGACGGATTAATTTCCTCGATAATCGCCAGAAGTGGCGCTCTTGCGCGGGCATACAGTTCATGGACACGATCAAACACAAAAGGATCATGGTTGGACAGTGCCCAAAGCTCAGGAAAGATTCGTGTCGTTTTCTTCGTCCGGATATCCTCGAGGACCAGCATGCAAATCTCCTGCAATCGCTGCTCCGGACTGAC
>CAYSCC010000444.1:0-1780 GCA_964429375.1 uncultured Chakrabartia sp. | reverse complement strand
GTACAAGGCACGACAGTCACCTGGGCTCATCATGCCCTGATCCATGGGGATCGTGAAGGCTTGAAGAAGGGCCTATGGGCCACCATCCTCCTTGGCGTCGTCTTCACGTCGATTCAGGCGTTTGAATATGCTCACGCGCCATTTGGCTTCAAAGGTCTCAATTATGGCGCCGCATTCTTCATGGCGACGGGCTTCCACGGGTTTCACGTCCTTGTGGGAACCATTTTCCTGATTGTGTGCCTTGTACGGTCCTACAAGGGCCACTTCACGCCCAAGCAGCACTTCGGATTTGAAGCTGCAGCCTGGTACTGGCACTTTGTCGACGTTGTCTGGCTCTTCCTGTTCTGCGTCGTTTATGTCTGGGGTGGCTGGGGCGCTCCCGTCCACGCCGGATAAGCGCTTGTGACATTTCAAGCCCCTGAACCTGCCCAAGCGGCAATCAGGGGCTTGTGCCCAAGATGTAGCGCACCAGGGCTTTTTTCCGGGATCGTGCGGTTTGCGCCGCGGTGCGGTTCTTGCGGTATGGACTTTGGCCAGTTTAATGTGGGTGATGGCCCTGCCGCCTTCCTCATCATGATCGTCGGCGCGATTGTGACGATTTTGGCGGTCATCGTGCAATTGCGTTTTGAACCCCCATTCTGGGTTCACATCCTGCTTTGGAGTCCGATCACTTTCGGGCTCGTTCTCCTGCTCCTGCGCGTGGCCAAAGGTGCGCTCCTCGCGCTTGAATATCGGAACAGGGCGCGCGAAGGCAGACTTGTTGAATGACCCGCATCCCCATCCTGCCAACCCTCCTCGTCCTTGGCGCAATTGCAATGATGGTTCGGCTGGGCATTTGGCAACTGCAGCGCGCCGATGAAAAGGAAGCACTGCTGGCACGTTATTCAGTTGCCGCCGAACTGCCGGAAATTGCGTTTCCTGCAATGGCTTCTGACGAGTCGTCCCTGTTTCGTCGAAGTGCAGCCAATTGTCAGGAACCCGGCGCAGCAAAGGTGGAAGGGGGGCTCAACCGGGACGGTGTTGCTGGATGGAGGCACACTATTACATGCGGAAAGGGCGCAGAGGGACAGGGGCTCACGGTCGACATCGGCTGGTCTTCCCGATTTGACGAGACAGTCACCTGGAACGGAGGCCCGGTTCGCGGGATCATTTCGCGCCAGCCGGATCATCGCAGCCTGCTGGCAAAGGCGATGGGCGCGGGGAAACCGCCGGGGCTTATGCTCGTCCTTACGGTTCCAGCACCTGGCCTGAAGCCCAGTGCCCTGCCCTCTTTGCAGGACATTCCCAACAATCACCTAGCCTATGCTGTTCAGTGGTTCGTTTTTGCGGGCGTGGCGGCTGCCATTTATGGGCTTGCCCTTTGGCAGAGACGGCGTGCCTGAACTTGCCCTTGGCTGAACTGGCCGCTAGGGCGCGGTTCCTATGGACTATGTGAGCACCAGAGGAAGCGCACCGGCGCTCGATTTCGAGGGCGTGACACTTGCCGGGTTGGCCTCTGACGGCGGCCTGTATGTCCCGCGGCAATGGCCGCGTTTCAGCCATGATGAGATCGCGGCATTGCGCGGATTGAATTATGTTGAAACGGCTGTGCGCGTGATGCTGCCCTTTGTTGGCGACAGCCTGTCCGAAGACGAGCTCCGCCTGCTCTGCACCCAGGCATATGGCCGCTTCTCCCACGCAGCCGTGACGCCCCTTGTCCAGCTTGATGAGCGGAACTGGTTGCTTGAGCTGTTCCACGGCCCAACGCTGGCGTTCAAGGATGTGGCACTTCAGCTTCTGG
>CAYSCC010000443.1:0-1785 GCA_964429375.1 uncultured Chakrabartia sp. | reverse complement strand
GCCCTATGTGCCCGGCTGGGATTGCCACGGCCTTCCCATCGAATGGAAGGTCGAAGAGGAATACCGCAAGAAGAAGCGGAACAAGGATGAAGTTCCGGCACGGGAATTTCGTGCCGAATGCCGCGCCTATGCGCAACACTGGGTGAACACCCAGCGCGAGCAGATCAAGCGGCTGGGCGTGCTCGGCAATTGGGATCATCCCTATCTGACCATGGCGCCGCAGGCAGAGGCAACGATCGTTGCCGAGCTCTTGAAATTTGCCGAATCCGGGCAGCTTTATCGCGGTGCGAAGCCGGTGATGTGGTCGCCCGTGGAAAAGACCGCGCTGGCCGAAGCCGAAGTTGAATATGAGGATATCACGTCCACACAGATCGACGTGGCGTTCGAGATCGTGGAAAGCCCGATCCCAGAATTGGTCGGCGCCCATGCCGTGATCTGGACGACGACGCCCTGGACGATCCCCGCCAACCAGGCGATCGCCTATGGGCCGGATGTTGAGTATGTTTTGGTGCATTACGGCGATCAAAGATACCTAATCGCTGAAAACCTGTGCTACGCCATGTCGATCCGCACTGGAGCTAACGAACATGGCACTGGTGCCCCTGAAAGTGGCGCGACCAATATAACGATCTATAAAGGTTCCGACCTCGCGGGAACCGTCGCCCGTCACCCGATGCACAAACTCGGCGGCTTTTTCGCCAAGCCCCGTCCCTTCCTGCCCGGCGATTTCGTGACGACGGACAGCGGCACTGGCCTCGTCCATATGGCGCCCGATCATGGCGAGGACGATTTCCTGCTGTGCCGTGCGCATGGGATCGAACCGGTCTTTGCCGTCGAAGGCGATGGCAAATATCGGGAGGACTGGGCCTGGCTTGGCGGGCAAGGCTCGGTCATCAACCCGAAGTTCAACGCGCCAGACGGCCCGATCTGCTCTGATCTGCGCGAAGCCGGCGGCCTGCTGGCGGCAAGCGCGGATTATCAGCATAGCTATCCGCACAGCTGGCGCTCGAAAGCGAAGGTCATCTTCCGCTGCACGCCGCAATGGTTCGTGCCCATGGACCAGCCCCGTGAAGGCGGCACCCTGCGCGAAAAGGCGATGGCCGCCATCAATGCGACGCGCTTCGTGCCCGAAAAGGGGCGCAACCGGATCGGCTCGATGGTCGAGGGCAGACCGGACTGGGTTCTCTCGCGCCAGCGCGCCTGGGGTGTGCCGATCACGCTGTTCGTCAACAGGAAGAGCGGCGAATATCTGGTTGATGCAGAGGTGAACGCCCGCATCGTGGCGGCTGTGCGCAAGGAGGGCGTCGACGCCTGGGAAGAAGCGCGCGCGCAGGAATATCTCGGCAGTGCCTACAAGGCCGAGGAGTATGAGCAGGTCATGGACATCCTGGATGTCTGGTTTGACAGCGGCTCGACTCACGCCTTTGTCCTCGAATCGGGCGAATGGCCTGAACTGGCGCGGCCGGATGGCTACAAGGGGCCGTTGGCCGATCTCTATCTCGAAGGCTCGGACCAGCATCGTGGCTGGTTCCAGTCCTCGTTGCTCGAAAGCTGCGGAACGCGGGGGCAAGCGCCGTACAAGGGCATCTTGACCCACGGCTTCACCATGGCCTCGGACGGACGGAAGATGTCGAAATCGCTCGGCAATACCATCGATCCCTTGAAGGTCATGGAAGACTATGGGGCGGACATCATTCGCCTGTGGGCCCTGTCGGTCGACTTCACGGAGGATCACCGGATCGGGAAGGAAATCCTGTCCGGGGTGGCAGACCAGTATCGCAAGCT
>CAYSCC010000442.1:0-1788 GCA_964429375.1 uncultured Chakrabartia sp. | reverse complement strand
GGTGGCACTGAGCTCTGCCTGAACCGGCTCAAAATTGATCAGGACTTCGCCGATCATATCTCCCGGGCCGGTGCCAGCCGGTCGTAGGGCAAGGCGAATGTCATAGCCCGGCATGTCACGCAGCAGCAGCAAGGTACGCTCGGCACTGTAGACGTTGAATTGGGGCTGGGCTCTCAACTGCTCGAGAAGGCCGGCGATCCGCTTTTCAGCCTTGCCGGCATTGCCCTTCACCTGAAAGCCTACAATCCGCGCGACAACGACATTGAAGCGCACAATCCCGCCATCCAATGATTGTGGGCGGACGTCTACCGTAGCCAGATAGCCCTTGCGCCGAAGCAGTTCGGCAGCTCCATCACGAATGTCGCACAGTGTTGCCAACGGGACAGTCTTGCCAAGATGAGAGGCATAAGCAGGGCGGAGCATGTCGGGCGGAATGTCACCCAAGTTTGCGAACTCGACTCCCGAGACGGTAAAGGTCTTCCCGGCATAGGCTGGCTCCGACAGCGGGCATGGCCCTCGATCCATCTGTGCATCAACCGCCACGTGGCGGCTGTTGGCCTCAGACGATAGGGCTGGCGTTTCACGGCGGATTTCTTCGCGCGAAGGGGCGTTTCCGCTTGCCTGCCCAAAGGCAGGGGCAGTGATCGCCAACAGCACGGACGCCGATGCGAGCAGCCGGAAATAGTGTTGCTTGCGATCCATCGTTCCCCCGACCTGACCACGGGATAGACCAAGAACACTGAACAAGGTCCTAAGATGCAATGGCTAGCATCGGCGGAAAGCCATAACAACCCGCCGATGTTCAGGCCGTCGACGACGGCCCGCCGTCCTTGTGTGCTGCGTCAAACGCGCGGCGCGCCCGAGACTTGGCCCGATCCAAGGGGATTCAGCCCCTGTTTTTCATGAAATATATGGAACGCAGGCCAACCCAACACGTTGACAAGCTGGCGCACCCGAGAGGCAAGACACAATCTAACGAAATCAATGAGAAGCGAAGGCTAACCGGTACTTTGTGCCTTACGCCGTTTCGCGGCGTTCAGAGCGCGATGGCTAACCCATCCGGCGCACCGCCTGGCCCAGAATCCGAAAACCCCCGCCGGGCAAACGGCGAGGGCTTAGGATGTCATTGCAGCGACACCGAAGCTCTTACCAAATTCCTCACCCACTATCAACCGCCGCGAATCATTCGCGTTCACTGGTTCAGGCCGGGAGATGTGCTCTGATGACCGATGGCAAATCCAAAACCAAGTTTGCCGCCTTGCCTTTGAGGGCAATCGGTGACGTGGCCTTGTCGGGTCTTGAACTGCGTGTGCTGGCCTGCATCGCGTACCATGATCGCATGAGTAGTTCGCGCGGCAAGGGGCAGGGCGCATGGGCCAGCAACCTATCGATGGCGCGCCGTGTAGGATGCCATCACACGAACGTTTCAAGCGCTCTGACAGTGCTCGCCAAGGCCGGATATATCAGCCGGGAGCGACACCATTTTGACAAGCGAAAGCACGTCTATCGGGTCATCTATGACGACGAAGATACTTTGCCAGATGACAAAGGAAATTCTGAGATAGTTGGTCAATCGACAAACGAAACTGCCAAAGTAGTTTGCCCTGTTTTTGAGAATAGTGAACAATCTCAATCAGTTGCTGAGGGTAAATATATTCCACTAAGTGGAGAAAGATATTCCTCTGAAGAGGGTAAAAGATATTCCTCTGAAGAGGCGCGCCGCGTTGCGTCGCGTGTCCGTCGTCAGAACATTTGGCGCAACTTGCGGCGTAAATTAGCGGAGTGCGG
>CAYSCC010000441.1:0-1793 GCA_964429375.1 uncultured Chakrabartia sp. | reverse complement strand
ATTTTCTATTTGCTGGGTATGATCTGCTTAGCTTCAAAGTAACGGCCAAGCGTGCCGTCCTGCCACAATAGGACGGCAGTCGTTGCCGCAAATGTCATGGCAGACAGGGTTACAATCTTGAGCGCGGGGCCAAGCCATGCAGGGCCCGTCGAAAATTCCGGCTGCCAGCGCCTTGTGCCCGAAGGGTCGCGACCGACCGTATGCTCCAGCTCATCCATGTACCAGCGATGCTGGGATTCGACGGTCTCAGGGGCCGTCGTACGCTGCGCCGCCGCCCGAAGGCGTTTTATGGGATCAGACTCTGCCACAATGGCACTATGTAAGGAGTCTGCCTAAAAAAAGGTTAGCAGTGACGAGGGTCAGGCAAAGTCGAGGTTTGGCTCCTCGGGCACCACAGCTTCGGGATCACCAAATTTGGTCCAGCGCCGTGCTTCTTCAATCTCGCCAAGGCTATAGGTACGGATTTCTGCTGGATAGAGTGGCGCGAACAGCCTGGTGAGCGGTCCAACCCAGCCCTTGTCCGAAACGACCGATACCCGTCTCAGAAAATGATGGTGGCTCAGGTGAAAGACAATGTCCTTCCACCATACTTCGGGCATCACCATCCCGACGTCGAGCACGATTTCCATCACGTCGATCTTCTTGTGCGTTTCAAGCAGCAGATCGACCGCTTCGACAGCCTTTTCATAGTCGGATCGTTCGATCCGCCCATCGACTGTCATTTCCAGATAACCAGAGTCTCTGTCAATTTCGACGCCCAGCATTTCAAATGCCTTTCATGTTCGGTTTCGAACTAATCACATTAGGCGGGATCTGTCCTTGATTTGGGTCAATGAAATTCGATCGCGGGTACGCCAGAGGTATGGCTCAACCAGGAGCAGAAGCCATGACAAATCCCCTGATGCAGCCGCCAGTCCTGATCGTTGCGGGCGCAATGATTGCATTCATGATCGGCCTGATGGTCGTGTCGATTGAGGACGCTCTCCGCGGCAGGCTTGACTAACACCAGCCAGCGCGGGGCCCCCCTTTGTAGGGTCGGGCAAGGCCTTCTCGGACGAGAATACTTCCCAGCGAGGTCCCTCTGCGTATCAGGAGCCGCAGCTTGCGGCCATAGCGATCTTCATCCCGGCCTGACTGGCGGAGTATGAACGGCCCGCCGTTGAGCAGTTCATGCAATCGTCGCGCGGCGCGGCGGCCGAGATCGGCTTCTGCCGCACATCTCGGCTGGTGCGTTTCGGGCGCGTCGATGTCGGCGATCCGGAATTTGACCCCGTTCATCCAGAACGTGTCTCCATCGACAACACAATGCGTGCCGCCCCCGACGTGGCAGAAGCCGAACAGCGGCGTGGCCTGTGGAGTTGAGGTCGCACTCTTGTCTTCGGAGGATGCCTGCCTCGGCAAGGCCAATATGCCCAGCCCGAGGCAGGGGAGGCCAAGAGCGGCAGCAAGCGCGGCCCTGCGCCATCCCGACCCTTTTGAGTCTCTCTTGGTTCGGTGGCTCTTCTGCCCTGCTCCCTTGCGCTTGCCCATCGGGCAGGACCTAGAACGGGCTCCACAAAGAAAGGGTTAAGCACGGCGGTCCTGCGCCAAAGGGGCTTCCCTCTCGCCTGAGCTTGGGCCAAGGGGAGATATGGCGTTTATCCGGGGGGCTTCCCATGTGTGGCATTATCGGGATTGTCGGCAAGGAGGCTGTGTCTCAGCGCCTTGTGGATGGGCTGAGGCGACTTGAATATCGGGGCTATGACTCTGCCGGGATTTGCACAGTCACCAACAACCAGTTTGGCCGTCGGCGC
>CAYSCC010000440.1:0-1802 GCA_964429375.1 uncultured Chakrabartia sp. | reverse complement strand
TTCAGCTTCTGGGCTTGCTGTTCGAGAAGTTCCTGTCGACTCGTGATACCGAACTGACGATCGTCGGAGCGACGTCTGGAGATACGGGATCGGCTGCCATCGATGCCGTGGCCGGTCGCGAAAAGATCAACATCTTCATGCTGCATCCTGAAAATCGGGTGTCCGAGGTCCAGAGGCGGCAGATGACAACCGTGCTGGCGCCGAATGTTCACAATATTGCGATCAAGGGCAGTTTTGACGATGCCCAGAAGATTGTGAAATCACTGTTCAATGATCGGGAATTTTCCGACCGCTTCAATCTTTCGGCGGTCAATTCCATCAACTGGGCGCGCCTGATGGCTCAGGTGGTTTATTATTTCTACGCGGCGGTTCGGCTTGGCGGTCCAGAAAGGGCGATTGCGTTTTCAGTTCCGACCGGGAATTTTGGCGACGTGTTCGCAGGCTATGTGGCGGCGCAATGCGGCCTCCCCGTCGAGCGACTGATCGTTGCGACCAATGTCAACGACATCCTCCACCGTGCGCTCACATCAGGGGATTATTCCGCCAGCAGTGTAACGCCAACCGCAACGCCGAGCATGGACATCCAGGTGAGTTCGAATTTTGAACGACTGCTGTTTGATCTGGCCGGTCGCGATGGACAGGCCCTTGCCGCCATGATGGCCGGCTTTGAGGACACCCGGGCCATGACCATTCCGGCTGACATGCTGGCAGGCGCGCGCCCCTTGTTTTCCAGCACCAGGGTTGATGCAAACGGGATGTCACTCGCCATGCGTCGAGCGAGCGAGAAGTCCGGCGAGTTGATTGATCCGCATACGGCAATTGGCCTTTCCGCTGCACACGCCAGTTCCATTGCGGCGGACACTCCGATTGTCACACTTGCTACGGCGCATCCTGCCAAGTTCCGGGATGCTGTCGAACGTGCGACCGGGTCTCGTCCGTCACTACCGACACGGATCGGCAGCCTTTTCGAGCGTGAGGAACGCTGCGACATCCTTCCTGCGACGACTGAGGCGGTTCGCGCCTATGTTTCGGACCGGGCGATCCCGTCTGGCGCATGACGCCGATCACGCTCATCGGCGAACCTTGGCCCGATTTCGGCCTCATCGATTCGGGAAACGGGCGAAAGCTTGAGCGATACGGAAGGTTTCGGTTCATCCGGCCTGAGCCACAGGCCCTCTGGGCACCTGCGAACCAGAACTGGAAGGCCGACGGCGAATTCGTGCCCGGCGCCGATGAAGACGGCGGCGGTCGTTGGAGATTTGATACGCCAGTGCCGCGCGAAGGCTGGCCACTGACCTGGGATGACGTGCGCTTTACAGCTCTGGCAACGCCATTCCGGCACCTTGGCTTCTTTCCGGACATGGCGCCTGTCTGGACCTGGATGCGACAGCAACTTGCAGGAGGCGCCGGAGGCAAGACAGCACTCAACCTCTTCGGCTACACAGGCGTGGGCAGCCTGGCTCTTGCGAGTTGTGGCACTGCAGTCACGCACGTCGATGCGTCGAAAAAGTCGGTCGAGGCCGCCAAGGCCAATGCGACCCTGTCCGGCCTTGCGGATAGGCCAGTCCGCTGGATCGTGGACGACGCCGCAAAATTTGCGGCCCGAGAGGTCCGCAGGGGCAAACGGTATGACGGGATCATTCTTGATCCCCCCAAATTTGGTCGCGGGCCGGAAGGCGAAATCTGGCGACTGGAAGACGGCCTACCGCCGTTGATCGCGGATTGCAGAAAGCTTCTTGATGCTGATTCCTCCTTTCTCTTCCTGACCGTCTATGCGGTCAGAATGTCTGCACTCTCGATCG
>CAYSCC010000439.1:0-1814 GCA_964429375.1 uncultured Chakrabartia sp. | reverse complement strand
AGGCATGCCCTCCCATGTGAACAGTGGCGGGCGCCAACAACAAAGAATTTCGTTCCCGCATTAAGAAGTTGGAAACCTCTTGCCCGTAAATCCATGAATGTTGCTTCAGAAATCCCTGAAGTAGCCGGGTAGGTGAAATTTGAACATTGGAGACCGCTATGTCATTCTTTCGTAAACTCATCAAGAATTCGAAGGGTGCGACTGCCATTGAATATGGCCTGATCGCAGCACTCATTGCTGTGGCTGCTGTATCAGCCATGACAACGCTTGGTGGCAAGCTGTCGACGACGTTCAACAACGTCAGCACCAACATGTAGTTGATGCTTGAATTAACAGGAGACCATCATGTCATTCATTCGCAAGTTTGTTAAGAACTCCAAGGGCGCGACCGCCATCGAATATGGTCTGATCGCCGCGCTTATCGCTGTTGCTGCTGTTTCGGCCATGACCACCCTCGGTGGCAAGCTGTCGACGACGTTCAACAACGTCAGCACCAACATGAAGTAATTGGTGGCTTGCCTGGCAAGCCATTGAAGGACGGGCGGCAAGACTTCGGTTTTGCCGCCCTTTCCTTTTGCGCATTCGGCTGGGGATTATCCCGCCACGACGATCTTGACCTTCTGGCCCGGCTTCAGGACGGAGGTCGGCCCGAGCGCATTCAGAATCCGAAATCTTTCGAGCCTGAAATTGGCATAGGCCATACGATCAGCCAAGCTTGACACGGTATCGCCTGACTTGACAGTCACTACGCTGATCTTTCTTGGTCGGATTGCGGCAGCTTCGGCGTCCGAAATTCGCCTCACGCTCTCAAAAAGCGAATTCAGTGCTCCTTGCGATCCGACAGGCTCAATCGCTGCGATGTGATAGGCGGTGTTGGGCGCAAATTCATAGGCATAAACCGTCACAACCACGGGGCCTGATTGCGTGTTTGCAGTTGCGGACGCATAACCAGCCTTGATGCCGTTCACCTGACGCATTGTGATTGAGCCATAGTTCAATGTAGCTTGGCCACTCAGGCTCTTGAAAACCGCATCAACATATGTGCTGAGATTGCCGTCATAGGCTGCGCCCGCAAACTGCGCGCGTCCCGCAGAGCTAGAAATAATCACAGCCTGAGGTGAGTTGACCAGCGCATATCCGGCAGGCGCCTCGAATGACAACTTCAGGTCAGGGTGGCGAAACATTCTCCCGTCAATCACGCCCTGATGTGGGTCATCATCATAAAGGACCCCATTGATGGCCGCCAGAAAGGCATCGCGATTGCGCGCTGTCCCGCTTGCAGAGGTGATTTTTGCCCTTGCAGCGGCGCGGGTGACCCGGCTCGCAGGGTCAGGATGCGTGCTCGCCCATTCCGGCAGTGACTGTTCCCCTTTGCCCTGCACCTGGGCATCGAGCGAAGTCTGCGCAGCGAGCGAGGCAAGCATTGTTGACGAGGCCATGGGATCGTATCCGGCTTTGCCCAAGTACGACACACCGAGATCGTCGGCCTGATACTCCTGCGTTCTCGAATATTTGAGAACATATCTCTGGGCAATGGAACCGGCGAGCTGCTGGCCAAGCTTTGCCCCGTCGCTGCCAGCCACGACAGCACCGAGCACCGTGCCCAGGATCATACCCAATGTGCCTTTTGTCGCCGCCTTGTTACGCTGTTGCGAATGGCGGGCCGCGACATGGCCCACTTCATGGCCCATGACCGAGGCGAGTTCAGCCTCATCATTCATTAGGGCAAGCAATTGCCGGGTGACGTAGACATAGCCGCCCGGAATGGCGAAGGCATTGCTCACCGAGGAATTGAGCAGCGAAACCGTAAAGGC
>CAYSCC010000438.1:0-1814 GCA_964429375.1 uncultured Chakrabartia sp. | reverse complement strand
TGATCGAACAGGGCGTCAGCCGTCTTGTCTCGGTAGACCTGGGCGGTGCGGAACAATTGCTGGCGGCCGAATAGCATTTGCCCAGCCTGGCCGTTCCCCTTCAGGGCCCACCAAACGCTTTGTGATTGCCAATCCGGGCCATTTCTCGGCCACTTCCGTGACGGCTGACCCATGCAGCGAGCGGCGCAGCGATTTATCGGCCGCGTTGGGCTGCCCGGGCAATCGTGATCATTTCCGCATCGGCAAGTATATCCCCCACAGATGCTTGTGACTTTATCGCACGTTCGGCAGACAGCAGGCGATCGGCGAGAGTTACGAGGCGTCCGGGGGGCCAGCGCTTCAGTTGCCGCTCGACGCCTGCCTTTTCCTTCCAGAAGATGGCCTTGCCTTGCGCTTCGACAACATCGCGCGGATTGCCGCCTTCGCCCATTTGCCGCGCAAGTCGGACGAGCAGCTGGACTCTTTTGGCCAGTGCCCGGATTGCAGGGATGCCCGCGATGCCCTGTTCGGAAAGCTGCGCAATTTCGCGCGCCGCGTCTGACGGATTGCCACCCAGAACCGCGTCGACCAGCCGGGACAACTCCGCTTCTCCTTCACCTGCCCCGATAGCTCCAAGCACTGACATGTCAGCTGTCTTTGGCCGGTCCGGTGCGGCATCCAAGTACAGGGCAAGCTTTTCGATTTCGCGAGCCATGAGCGCACGATCATTGGCAGCGGCCTGCGCCACGTGCCGCGCGGCATCCGCTTCAAGGCGAAGGCCATGTTCCCGTGCCATTGCTGCTGCAAGGGGTGCTGCCTTGTCTGCGTCAAGTGCATAGCTGATACAGGCCATCACGGCAGGATCTGCCAGCGCGCGTTTGAGCAATGCCGATGTCGGGCGCAGGGCTCCCGCAAGGACAACCACCGGGTTGCCCGCGACCTCTGCCGTCAGAAGCCCCTCGATCGCCGGGAGGCTTTCTTCGCCGGCGCCCGTAACCCTGATGTAACGTGGGCCTCCGAAAAGCGAGATCGAGGCTGCCTCATCGGCGAGGCGAGCCGGATCGGCCCTCAACCCCGGGCCATCAAGGTCGATCCGATCGGCATCAGGCCCCATTGACCGGTCCAGCCTCTGCGCAAGGCTGCGCGATTCCGCTTCGTCCGGTCCATAGAGCAGGTAGAGGCGGATATGCGACGGCGGGGCATCCAGTGCGCGTTCAATTTCGGCGCGATTGGCTTTCACTGGTCAGGAGTCTGGCGCTCTGCAAAGAGCGCGACGCGCGCAACAATCTGATCCGCCAGAATTTGCGAAAGACGCTCCAGCGCAGTGTTTTCAGCGGCAATCGTTGCATATTCGGAACTCACGACATCAATACCGGCATCGGATCCGGCCGTCGCGTCGAGAAGCACCGTGCCCTGAGCAGCGTCAACCAGCCGATACCGCGCGCGCAATGTCCGGCGTTCGCGAGTCACGGCATCGTCGCGGCGAACACCGAAGCCCGAAATCTGGTCATCAAGTTCGACTTCAAGCCGATATTTGGCCGGCGCCGCCTGATCACGACCAAGCCTGTCATTCAACGCATTGCGCATCAGCCAGCCCGCCTTGCCGTCGATGGGCGCAACGTCAACGGAACGCAACGCCTGGCCGACCTTCCCCGCGCCGCCTCCGCCATAAAGCGGCCGAAGGCCACAAGCCGAAACAAGCAGCATCAAGGCCAGGGCAGCAAAGCGCATCATAGGACGATGTTAACAAGGCGGCCGGGAACGACAATGACCTTTTTGGGAGCCGCCCCGTCCAGCGTCCGAAGCACTTTCTCGCTTGAGAGAGCGGCAGCCTC
>CAYSCC010000437.1:0-1819 GCA_964429375.1 uncultured Chakrabartia sp. | reverse complement strand
GGGGCTCACCATTGTGGCCTGATTGTGCCGGGCATAGACTTTCAGCGCGCCAAGCATCGTGGCATCGAACGTCATGGGCGAATTCGCATTGATCAGATTGACCATCACACAATTCTCCTCGACGAAGTCATCGCCGAAGACAATTTTTGCCATGCTTACCGAATCCTCGGCCCTCATGGGATGGGTAACCGATCCCATGAACGCCTTGTCCGAATTTTTGATGTGCGAATACACCATGTCGTAATGGCGCTTGTTCACCGGCAGATCGACAGGCTCGCAAATTGTGCCGCCAGAGTGGTGCAAGCTATCCGCCATGTAAGCGAGCTTCACGAAGTTCCGGAAATCCTCGATCGTTGCATAGCGCCGTCCCCCTTCGCGGCTATAGACGAATGGCGAGCCATACGAGGGCACAAGCACTGTGTTGTTGCCACCGATGACCACGTTGTTTGCTGGATTCCGGGCATGCTGTGTAAAGATTGGCGGCGCATTGTTCTGGATGATTTCCCGGCACATGCCTCGTGGAAAGCGAACGCGCACTCCGTCGGCCTTTGCCCCTGCCGCCAGGAAAATCTCGATGGTTTCGGGGTCGTCCTTGATATCGATTCCGATCTCTTCAAGGATGGTTTCCGCGTTGCGCTCCAAAATGGCAAGATCGGCATCGCCAAGCACCGAATACGGGGGAATGGCACGCTCGATGTACGGCTTGCGCGGGGCAGCTGCCGCTGCGTTGGCCTCTGCGCGGCCTCTGCGGCCGCCTGAACGTTCTGGTCTCGGCATGGTGTGTCCTTTCTGATCTATCGGCGGTCGCGGGACCGGCTGCGCCGCCCCCGTCCTGATCCAGCATCGCCCTGCGCTTCTGGCGCCGTTGGAAAGGCCATGCTGGCAACAAAATAGTCCTGAAAGCGCGGCTCTGTTGCCGTTTCCACCTTCTCGATATGCTTGACAGCTTCAACGATGCGAGCCTTTTCGTCGCGGCTCAGCAGCGCCATCGCCGCGCCCATTCCCGCAGCATTCCCGATGGAATGGACATTGTCCGCTGTAGCCCCCGGAATGATCCCGATATCTGCCACATATTTGGCATCAAGATGCGTGCCGAATGCGCCAGCGAGCAGCACTTCCTCGAACGCCTCGCAACCAAGATGATCGGTCAGAAGCGAAACGCCGGCGGCCAGCGCCGCCTTGGCCAATTGAACTGCCCGAACGTCTGTTTGCTTGATGTAGATCGGATTTTCCGGTCGATCGACCAGCAGGAACTTCCAGCTTTGGCCTTCGGGCACAAGCCGGTCTGTATCAGCGTCAGTTCGGAACAATCCGCTTCTGTTGATCACGCCCGCATTGGCCAGTTCGACCATGACCTCAAAAATGCCGGAGCCGCAGATACCGGATATGCGATGCGCTGCCAGCTCCTCCGGCCGCGCATCGGAAAGCCAAGCATCATGCCCGATGATCTTCACTTCAACAGCTCGTGTTGTCGGATCGATCCGCACGCGCTCGATCGCACCGGGGCTCGCCCGCACACCCGAACTGATTTCCGCACCTTCAAATGCCGGGCCAGTCGGAGAGGATGCCGCAGCCACTCTGCCGTTGTGGCTCAACACGATTTCGGCATTGGTGCCTATATCAACGAGAAGGACCGAGCGTCCCTCCATCCTGCTCATCTGCGTCAGATAGGCGCCAGTCGTGTCCGCGCCGACATGCCCGCCCACAAGAGGGAGCATGGCAATCCGCGCCGTTTCGGAAATACCCAGGTCGAACCGCCACGCGGGCGCTTCAAACCAGTCCTTCACGGCAAGGGTAAAGGGCGCCTGCCCCAGTTCGA
>CAYSCC010000436.1:0-1826 GCA_964429375.1 uncultured Chakrabartia sp. | reverse complement strand
CCCCCGTCGCCTTGCTCCACAACCTCAAGCACAACCGGGTTCTTCACCGGCGGAACATCATCCTTTCAGTCGAAACGGCATCAAGACCCAGAATTGACCAAAATGAACGGATTTTGGTCAAACCCATTGACGACAATTTCTGCGAGATATCCATCACCTATGGCTATGTGGAAGTAGTGGACATCCCGAACGACCTGTTCAAGACCGGAGAGGTGAAGGCAGACCGCGACGGAACCTCATTCTTTGTGGGCCGCAACATGCTGTCACCCAGCCGAGAGGTTGGCCTTCCATTCTGGCAAGACCTGATTTTCATCTTTCTGCACAGGAATGCGTCTGACCCGACTGCCTATTTCAACATACCCATCAATCGCGTGATTGAAATGGGATCACGCGTGGAAGTCTGAACTTGCGGCATCGACCAGAAGAGGAATTGGTGGGATGGTGCACGCTATGTCTGCTGACGAGTCGCAATTCCAAAGGGATGTTCGACCTTTGGGTTGGTTGATCCCGTGCATAGGCTCGATTGCCATCGTCACAGGGATCGCAACAGGGCTTTCATCCTATCTGAGCCTTGCCAATCTGGCATTCCTTTTTCTGCTTCCGGTCATCTTCGTGGCCGGGCGACATGGATTGATCCATGGCCTTATCACTGCGGCAGCATCGACACTTGCCTTCAATTTCTTCCTGGTACCTCCGCTCCATACATTGCAGATCACGGACGCAGACAATCTCGCCACTCTGGCAATTCTTTTTGCCGTCGCATTTGCTGCCAGCCATTTTGCAGGGCAGTTGCAGTCACAGGCCCATCTTGCCCGCAGGAAAGCAGCGGAAAGCGAAGCCCTTGCGGACTTGTCTACCACTCTTGGCCAGCAGACGAGTGAGGCGGACATGCATCAATGTCTCGCCAAAGCGCTTGCGCGCGAAGCCGGATGCCTTGTTTCGGTGGATCCGGCCGATGAAGCTTTGCAGGATCTAGAAAAGAGCAGCCCGATTGATCTTTCAGCGGCGCAATGGGCTTTGGCGCATGGGGATGCCGCAGGCCGGGGAACACTCACCCTGAGCAGCGCCGACCGGCTGTTTCTCGCAACGGGAGGTGATGCAGGGCGCGACCTGCTTGTTCAGTTCTGGCGCCCGGACACCTTGCCTCCCGTACCCGCCTCAAGGTTGGCCTTTGTCAGAGCGATGGCACGCTGCTGCGGGGAAGCGATTGCACGTTTGGCGGTTGCGGAGGCCCAACGCGCACTGCAATTGCGAACCGAACAGGACGCAATGCGGGATGCGCTGCTTGCATCGTTCGGCCATGACACCCGCACGCCCCTTACAACCATAAGATCAGGGCTGGCCGCGCTCAAGGGCGACCCTTCGAACCTTGCTGCACTCGACGCTGCGCAGGAAGGTGCAGAGCGCCTGGAATGGCTGTTTTCAAACCTGGTTGATCTTGCGCGGATACGCGCAGGTGCCATCACGCTCCGCTTGGAAGCCGTTGACCTTACAGATGCGATTGCGTCGGCGCTTGACGCCCTGAAACGACAAACGGCTCAACGTGTTCTTGCGCTCGAGATTCCCCAGACCCTGCCGCTCGTGCGTTCGGATGAACGCTTGCTCCACCACATCATTGTCAACCTCGTTGACAACGCCTGCAAGTTTTCGCCCGTTGGAGGCGATGTCCAGATTGTCATTGAACACAAAGTCGACGGCCTTTCCCTGATTGTACTCGACAGCGGCCCTGGGTTGGAAAGCGGGCAGATTGCAGATCTCTTTCAGCCTTTCAGCAGGGGGCAGAACGGTCTGTCTGCCCCCGGAACCGGCCTTGGTCTGGCGATCGT
>CAYSCC010000435.1:0-1827 GCA_964429375.1 uncultured Chakrabartia sp. | reverse complement strand
TTCCTCCAATCTTGAAGACGAGCAGCCGCGAGACATTCTTGACCGGCCCGGCCACCGTATTGAGGATGCCAGCCGAGATCGGAAATGCGCCGCCCCAGCCCGCCATGACCGCAACATATTGTTCGCCCTTCAGCGTGAACGTGATGGGAGGCGCGACAACGCCGGTCTGGGCTGGAAAGCTCCAAAGCTGCTTTCCATTTGAAGCGTCATAGGCCACGAAATTGCCCACGGCGTTGCCCTGGAAGACAAGGCCTCCGGCAGTCGAGAGCAGGCCGCCATTCCAGGGCCCCTGAAATTGGACGCGCCAACGCTCCTTCTGCGCAACGGGGTCCCATGCGATGAGCGCACCCTTTGTGATCGCAGCTGTCTGTGCGCGGACGACCTTGTCTGCAGGCATCGCGCCCTGAGCCATGTCAATCCCGACGTTGAAGCCTTGTGCCGCCTTCTTCCATCCCGGCATCGGGATGTAAGGGAACGTCATCTGGTTGGTCGGGATGTAGACCAGTCCCTCCTTTGGATTGAAGGCCATGGGCTGCCAGTTGTGCGCACCCAGCGGCCCAGGGGAGACAAGCATCATCTTGCCCGTCTTGTCATAGCGCGCCGCCGGGTTCTCAATGGGACGGCCTGTCGCCATGTCGATCCCGCTCGCCCAGTTCACCGGCACGAAGTTCTTTGCCGAGAGCAGTTTTCCGGTTTCACGGTCGAGAACATAGAAGAATCCGTTCTTTGGCGCCTGCATCAGCACCTTGCGTGGCTTTCCATCGATCGTGAGGTCGGCAAGCATGATATGCTGCGTCGCGGTATAGTCCCATGTCTCGCCCGGGGTCGTCTGATAGTGCCACACATATTCGCCAGTTTTGGGCCGAATTGCGACGATCGACGAAAGATATAGATTGTCGCCGCCTCCCGGAGAGCGATAGGCCTGGTTCCAAGGGCTGCCGTTGCCCACCCCTATGTACAGCAGATCAAGGTCCGGATCATAGGCCATGGCATCCCACACCGTGCCGCCACCGCCATACTGCCACCATTCACCTTTCCAGGTCGCTTCCGCATCGATCAGGTATTTTGATTCATTCTTGCCGGGCTTGTCCGGAACAGTGAAGAAGCGCCAAAGCTGCTTGCCGCTCTCAGCATCATAGGCGGTGATGTAGCCGCGCACGTCCATTTCGGCGCCGCCATTGCCAATGATGACCTTGCCATCGATGATGCGCGGTGCGCCGGTAATCGTGTAGGGCTTTGACTGGTCAACAGTGACGACTGACCAGACTTCCTTCCCAGTCTCGCGATCAAGCGCAACTAGTCGACCATCAAGCGTGCCTAGATACAATTTGTTGCCCCAGGCACCAACGCCGCGGTTGACAACGTCGCAGCATGCCTTGACCCCAGTTTCGCCCGGAACCTTGGGATCATATTCCCAAAGCAGTTTGCCTGTCGCGATGTCGTAGGACTTCACTTTCGACCATGCAGTGGTGATGTAAATCTTGCCATCAATGACAAGCGGAGTGGCTTCCTGGCCGCGCGCCGTGTCCAAGTCTGCATACCAGGCAAGGCCAAGCTGGCCGACGTTGGCTGTGTTTACCTTGTCTAGCGGGCTAAAGCGTTGCTCGTCATAAGTGCGGCCATAACTGATCCAACTGTCAGTATCGGTCCCGGCAGCCTTTAGGCGAGAGGCATCAATACCGCCGCTCTGGTTACCTCCAAAACCGCAACTCGATAGGCCTGCTGCACACAGGACCAGGGCACATGCCAAGACATGGCGCTTAAACATTCATCGCTCTCCCTCGCCAGCCGCCATTTCGGCAGTCCGGATTCGACCCGAAACTGCCT
>CAYSCC010000434.1:0-1851 GCA_964429375.1 uncultured Chakrabartia sp. | reverse complement strand
GCAGAGCTTCACCATCGATGTTTTCCTTCAGCAACCCTTCCCGCATCATCAGGCCGAGCGACTTTTTTGCCCTTCGCCAGGGTTCGTCGGCAGCCTTGTAGAGAATGTGGCGCAAGTCGTTCAGGCGACCGGGCGACGGAGGCCGACCGGCAGCGAGCCAGGACTCCCTGCTTTGGCCGCCCTTCCAGGCGCGCGTGGTAAATCCGAGTATCTCGGTCTTCACGCCGCAGCGCTCAAGCGTCCGCGCCATGATGTCGGCGCTGATCGCCGCAATCGATATGGGGCGGCCGCGCATCGACCCGGAATTGTCGATCAGGAGTGTGACAACGGTATCCCGAAACTCGGTGTCGCGTTCAACCTTGTAAGACAGCGAATGGCCCGGCGCCGTGACGACGCGCGCCAGACGGGCCGCATCCAGGATACCTTCCTCCTGATCAAAGTCCCAGCTCCGGTTCTGCTGGGCCATCAGCCGCCGCTGGAGCCGATTGGCCAGTTTCGTCACGGCCCCCTGCAGGTGCACAAGCTGTTGATCGAGATAGGCGCGCAGGCGTGTCAGTTCGTCCTCGTCGCACAGGTCGGTCGCCGCGATCACCTCGTCATATTTGTCGGTCCACATCCGGTAATCGAAACTTGGCGGCAAATCCGAAAGTGGCCGATTTGGGCGCACTGGCAACATGCCGTCTTCGCCCTCGTCTCCCGGCTCGCCTTCTGCCTCCATTTCGGTATCAGATTCGGCTTGCTGGTCATCGCCGTCTTCGGCGTCCCCGTCACTGGCTTCGGCTCGCGCATCCATTTCCGATTGCGATTCGCCGTCTTCGCCCTCTTCCTGGCTTTGATCGGACCCGTCTTCCTCTTCCGAGTCCTCATCACTGCCGTCTTCATTGGGATCAAATTCGTCATTCGCGCTGACGAGGTCGAGGTCCGCCAGAAGCTTTTGCGCCAGTGTGGCGAATGCAGCCTGATCATCAATGGCCAGGCCAAGTCCGTCGAGATCGGCCCCGCCTTTCTCCTCGATCCAGTCCCTGACCAAGGCAAGACCGTTGGCAGCCACCTCTGGCGGGGCATCGCCTGTCAACCGCTCCCGCACGAGCAGGCCTATGGCAGAGGACAATGGCACTTCATCTTCGGCGAGCGCCCGCGCGATCGGGTCAGACCGCATCCGCATCGTCAGTGCATGCGAGAGATTGGCCCGCACGCCCTCCATTGCCTTGGCGCCCAGCGCGTCAATGCGTGCTGATTCGATCGCGTCGAACACTGCCGCAGCCGTCGGGTCTGCGGGCCGGTTTTGCGCGTGCAGGCTTTCGTTGTGATGGCGCAGGCGTAGAGCCATTACATCGGCAAATCCGCGCGCTTCAGCGACCTGGTCCGGCGGCAGGGATCGGCCTGGCATCGGAACCCGAAAGTTCTTGCCGCTCTGGGTCGGCGCATCGGCAGTGAACGCAAGCTCGATTTCCGGCTCGTGCGCCATGGCGCGGGCAGTTCCCGCCAGAACGGACTTGAACGTTTCAAGAGGCGATTGATCAGACATTCTGGCCATGCCTTAGACGCGAATCAGCCGGGGCGGAAGATTTCGTTTGCGCCCGATCGAACGCGTGAATTGCCTTTCCCGCTGCTAACCATTTGTTCGCTTTCCTTCATTATGGACCAAGTTTCGGAAAACGGGCGATTTCCCGTCATGTGTCGAGGGACTTGGGGCAGTGCCGGACCTTACAGGACAGGAGTGTGTGTCGCACGCCGGTGAAGCCGGATTGCGCATCGTCCAACGGCCTGGGCAAGCTGCGCCCGCTGTTGCGCCATGAAGGGGCGGGCCCGCGCCGCAGAGCGCAGAGAAAATGTGAGCAATCGGGATCG
>CAYSCC010000433.1:0-1855 GCA_964429375.1 uncultured Chakrabartia sp. | reverse complement strand
GGCCTCCGCGATCGCTTTTATGGCCTATTTCAGTGTAATCAGGCTCATCGGACCTGGTCCCGCCGCCTATTCCGGGATCATTACACCGGTCATTGCCATGGTCATTTCGACCCTGTTCGAGGGCTACCGTTGGACAGTAATCGCCGGCGTTGGCGGCATCCTGACACTGGCGGGGCTTGTCATAGCGCTGAGCGCGCGCAGGCCAGCTGCAAAGTCCGGATAGCGGGGCGCCCAGCCCAGCAGCTGCCTGGCCTTGCGATTGGAGACGCGCCTGTTTTCAGCATAAAAGGCCCGTGCCTGCGGACTGAGATTGGCAGCCTCGAGAGAGAGCAGGGGCGGCCGCTCAACTCCCAACAGGTCGCATGCCGCGTCGATGACGCAATTTTGCGAACAGGGGTAGTCATCTGCAAGGTTATAGACACCAGGAGGCCCGCCGAAGCTTGCGAGGACGCCGGAAACGATGTCATCGACGTGAACGCGGCTGAAGACCTGCGCTGGCAGGTCAATGCGCGATGCCTGGCCCTGCTTCACGCGGTCTAGAGCCGATCGCCCAGGGCCATAAATGCCCGGCAATCGGAAGATTCTGGTTTGTGGCGCAAGGGCTTGCCAGTCGCGATCTGCCTGATTGCGATTTTCCCTGCGGCCCTTGATGGGCCCCATCTCATCAACCCAGGATCCTCCTGTATCTCCATAGACGCCTGTGGAGGACAGATAGCCGATCCACTGTGCGTCGCTGCGGGCAATGTCCCTGCCATAAGTCTGGAGTACCGGGTCGCCGTCAACAACAGGAGGGACTGAGGAGAGAATATGGCTCGCTTGAGCAATGGCCAACCTGACATTGCCAACATCATCAAACCCAAGGTTGCCGGCTGATCCCGTCGCATGGACATCCCAGCCCATGGCCCGTGCGGCCTCCGCTATGCGCGAAGCGGAATAGCCCAATCCAAAGATCAGCAAGCTGGGCATGCTATCTGGGCTTGGTTTCCTGCAGGTGCCGAGCTTTCCATTCCATCGACATCCGAACGCGGGTTCGGCCGGATGGATGATCGTAGAACAGGAATTCTTCAACCGGGCCGGGCTCAATCTTGCGATACTCCGAGAGCCGCATTGCCACGCTGGCAAATCCATCCGGTTCGCGCGCAACATTCAGCCCAAAGGCATCCGCTTCGCTTTCATTGATGCGGATCAGCGTGTTCTTCACGGGAGTCATGGCAAGAATCAACACGGAAATGACCATGGAATACACTGGCCATGCTGCGACATCATCGATCCCACGCAGGCCCCATGCGTCACCCCAGCGGGAAACGATGCCAGGGACGATGAGCGATGCCAGCCAGAAACATGCACCAAACAGCAGAGCAAACCCGACAGCGAGCTTGAGCGCGTGATCCAGGACATAGTGACCCATCTCGTGTCCCATGACTGCAGCCGTTTCGGCAAGAGTCGTTCGGCTGAGGAGATTGTCGTTCAGCGAAATGCGAATCGTTGGTCCAAGCCCCGAGACATTGGCAGAAATTCGCTTGTGCTGTTTCGACTGGTCAAAAACATAGATGTGTTCCGCAGGAATGCCTTGCGATTGAGCCGTCCCTACAATCCTGTCACGCACCGGCCCGGGCTTCATTTCCGTATAGGTGTTGAAAAGGGGATTTACGAAAACCGGCGTTATCATGATGAAAAAGGCGATCATCAGGCCCGCCATCCCGGTTCCCCAAAGCCACCATCGCTTTGGTGAACGCCGAATCCCGTTCATGACCAGCGCAATAATTATGGAAAAGGCAATAACATCGATCGTGAGAGAAATTCCCTGTTCACCGACCCACCCGCCAAAGTCCTGAGTCAGCAGTCCATATTGTTT
>CAYSCC010000432.1:0-1858 GCA_964429375.1 uncultured Chakrabartia sp. | reverse complement strand
TGCAGCTGCTTGGCGAGCTTGCGGAAGGCGTTCTTCAGTTCCTTTTCGTCAGCGCCACGCGCGACGCCCAGAACCTCGTAATAGTCCCGCTTTGCCATCAGCCGTCACTACCATGAACGCGCCGCGCGCCGCAAAGGCCAAGACTTGCCTTCGCGCGGCCACCACCTTTTGTTGTTGTGAATACCCTCATCCGGCGCGGCACTCCGTGGTGCCGCTGGTGCCGGATGCACGATGCTTGGTCGTTGCGGCAATCAGCTCGAAACCAATATTGTCGGATGCCATATAGGTAATGTCGACTTCGGGTGCCGCACTATTGTTGATCTTGACCTTTTCGTTGGGAAAGGTCGGGGCAATGCCACTCGACGATTCATTCGGGGCAACGACAATGCCACGCAGGCGAATGAAAGTGTCGCCGGCCGCTGCATTCGCCGGAGCGGCAAGACCGCAGGCCAGAATCAGGCCGGTAACATAAGGTTTGAAGGTCATCATTTTGTCTCCCTGTAGACTGACGTTGAACTGGGTCTGCTCAATGGCTGAGCAGCAATGGTATTCGGGATGTGCGCAAAAGGTCGCGGGTCACGCCGCCAAGCAGCGTCTCGCGAAACCGAGATCGGCTGTAGGCACCCATGACAAGGCAGCTGGCACCGCGCTGGGCGGCAAACTCCTCAAGCACCTTGCTTGCACCTTCTGCATGGGCCGCAAGTGCATGTACGTCCGACGCCACGCCGTGGCGCGAAAGATAGGTGCTGGCGGCCATCTGAGGAAATTCAGCCCCATTTTCGCCGACCGAAACGACATGAACCGCTGAGGCCTTGTGAAAGAGCGGCATGGCATGGCGCAGTGCATTGGCAGCCTCGGGAGAAGCATTCCACCCGATCACGGCAGGGCGGCAGGCATCAAAGGCTGCCACGCCCGACGGCACCAGCAGCACAGCGCAAGCAGCATGCACGACGGCTTCATCAACAATCGGCAAGGGCTGGGTGACGGCATCGCCAGCGCCAGGGAACTGGCCGATAACCAGCAGGTCGCTCAACGCCGAAGCATTGACGAGTGTCTGGACAACGGGGCCATCGGTGGCGACCCAATCCCAACGGACGTCATCCTGCACCAAGCGCCCCTCGATCCGCTTGCGCACCTCATTTTCATGTTCGCGGACGCTTTCGAGTACTGCAGCCTGTGTGTAGACGCCGCCAAGCGGCTCAAACGAAACATACGCGTTGAAAGGCGTGACCTGAATGCAGGTCAGATGGGCATCAAAGGTGCGGCAGATGTCGAGAGCGACTTGCAGCCGGTTGTCCAGCGCATCATCGTCATGAACATGCAGCAGTACTGACTTCATGTGCCCCACTCCTCATTGGGATTGAAGGCAGACTAGCCATGTTGCGCTCAAGGACCTTGATCCGCCGCAACAACTTCCTTGATGCGGATCAAGGATGGGGCGTCTGCCTGGCGGTAACTGGAAAAGCCATGTGGAGTTACCATCCAGAACTGCTCGAACGGCCGGTGCCGCGTTACACAAGCTATCCGACGGCCGTCGAATTCAGCGACCGGGTGGGCGCAGCCCATATGGTGGCTGCCCTTGAAACCGTCGAGCAGGACACGCCGCTTTCGGCCTATGTCCACATTCCTTATTGCCAGTCGATCTGCTGGTATTGCGGCTGCAACACCGGGGCCGCAAATCGCGTACATCGGCTTGCGGCCTATCTGGAAGCGCTCGAATCGGAAATCGCCCGCGTGGGTCGCCTCCTTCAAGGCAGGGGGAAGGTCCGCCATATCGCTTTTGGTGGCGGGAGCCCGAACGCGATTGCCCCTGTGGATTTTGTGCGCCTGGTTGACCGGCTTGTGCTTGCGTTGAATT
>CAYSCC010000431.1:0-1877 GCA_964429375.1 uncultured Chakrabartia sp. | reverse complement strand
AGGTTGATGACTGCATTTGGGGCGCGGCAATGCAGCAGGGCACCCAATCAGGCAATATCGCGAGACAGGTCGCATTGCGCGCAGGGTTGCCGATTTCGGTTCCGGGCATGAGCATGGATCGCCAGTGCTCTTCAGGCTTGATGTCGATCGCCACCGCAGCAAAGCAGGTGATCGTGGACCGGATGGACGTCGTTGTCGCGGGCGGTCAGGAATCGATTTCCCTGGTGCAAACAAAGGAAATGCGCGTGGGGCGGGATGATGCGCTCGTCTCAATGCATCCGGACATTTATATGCCGATGCTCCAGACGGCCGAGATCGTGGCTTCGCGGTACGGTGTGAGCCGGGATGCGCAGGATGAGTATGCGCTCCAGTCACAACAGCGCACGGCTGCTGCCCAAGCGGCCGGCAAGTTCGATGATGAGATTGTGTCAGTCTCGACCAAGATGGGCGTTGCGAACAAGGAAACAGGCGAAATCTCTTTCCATGACGTGACTGTGTCCAAGGACGAAGGCAATCGTCCGGACACAACGCTTGAAGGCCTGAAAAGCCTCAAGCCCGTCATTGATGGGGGCGTGATTACGGCCGGAAACGCCAGCCAGCTTTCTGACGGGTCGGCAGCGGTTGTCGTAATGGAGGCGGCGGACGCAGCAAGGCGCGGCCTGACCCCGCTTGGACGCTATGTCGGCATGGCTGCTGCCGGTACGGAGCCAGATGAAATGGGCATTGGGCCTGTCTTTGCGATTCCGAAGCTGCTCGGCCGCTTTGGCCTCAAGATTGACGATATTGGCCTGTGGGAACTGAATGAGGCCTTTGCCGTCCAGGTCCTCTATTGTCGCGATAAGCTGGGCATTCCAAACGAACTGCTGAACGTCAACGGCGGTTCGATTTCAATTGGACATCCCTATGGCATGACGGGTGCGCGGTGCACGGGACATGCGCTTATCGAAGGAAAGCGCCGCGGCGCCAAACATGTTGTGGTGACGATGTGTGTTGGCGGCGGGATGGGTGCAGCAGGACTGTTCGAAATCCTATGATCCGATCCCCCAGGCGGCTCCGCCTGGGGGGTGAAGACGCCCGTCCACCAGCATCAGCCTTTCGTCTCTGTCATTCGCGAGGAGCAGCGCTCCATCGAGGTCTGTCCATTGGGCACCCTGTGCAGCAAGGAAGGCTGGTGCGATGCCGCGGCTGGTTGCAAGCATGCAGCCCACCATGACTTTGAGGCCAAGGGCTTCTGCTTCGGCTTTCAGCAAAAGCGCTTCTGTCAGCCCACCCGCCTTGTCGAGCTTGATGTTGACCGCATGGTAAAGATCGCGGCAACGTGCGAGATCAGATCGGTCGTGAAGGCTTTCATCTGCGCCAAGGGAAATGGGTGATGCAATCCCTTCGAGCAGGTGATCTTCGCCTCGGCGCACGGGCTGTTCAATCAGCTCGACCCCAAAGGGAACCAAGGCTTTGGCGGCAGCAGCAATATCCCGAGACGACCAGGCTTCATTGGCGTCGACGATCAACCGCGCATTCGGAGCGCCGCGACGAACGGCTTCAACGCGCTCAAGGTCATTTTCGCCTGCCAGCTTGACCTTGATGAGCGGCGAGCGTTCAGCCGTGGCCCGCGCAGCGGACTCCATCCGTTCGGGCCGATCGACAGATACAGTGAGCGCGGTCACCAACGGCTCTGGCGGTGAAAGCCCTGCCAGCCGCCAGACAGGAAGTCCCGTTCTTTTTGACTCGAGTTCCCAGAAGGCGCAGTCAACGGCGTTACGTGCGGCGCCGGGCGGAAGGAGATGTTGAAGCGATTCCCGATCCACATCAGGAGGCAGGGCTTCGATTTGGGACAGGCAATTTTCGGCGGTTTCGCCGTTGTAGTAGATTGGAGTGCC
>CAYSCC010000430.1:0-1887 GCA_964429375.1 uncultured Chakrabartia sp. | reverse complement strand
TGATTCGGGAAGCGGCCATCGATGTCGACAAACTGTCTGACTATCGCCTTGCCGAAGAGATACTGAAACGCAGGGCGCTTACGTAAGGCGGAGAGCCCGGCCTGTCTTGCCCATCGAGAGGCGATCGTCGTGCGGAAGGCCGAACCGGCAGGACAGCCAAAGCGAAGCCAGCATGAGAACAACCGCGACGGGAAGCTGAATCCAGTCCTCGAGGCTGTGTGACAATATGGTCAAAGCCAACCCCGCAAGACCAAAGGCCATGGTCCGCAAGAGAACCCGCCCAAAGGGCCTGAAGAATGGATGAAGCCGGTCATGCAGGTAAAGTTGGCCCATGGGCAACGCCGCTGCGACCATGAATCCCGATGCAACGGAAATGGACATTCCTGTCAGCCCCCAGTCCGGCATGAGCATAAAACCGATTGCAAATGCGACACCAAGTCCGGCGATGCTCGCCAGCAACTGGCGCCAATAACCACTGGTGACCTGCTGGATGGGCACTGCTGCACCAAGCACGGTCTCAACGACCCGAGCCGAAACAAGGATCACGACAGCCGGCAAAGCCATTGCTGCGCCACTTCCGAACAGATCGAGGATCGGTCGCCCTGCAGCAGCCAGAACAAGCCCGATCGGCAGCGCAATGGCTAGCGAAACACGGGTTGCAAAGCCATAGATGGCCCGCACTTCATCCACATGGTTCTGGCTTGCGGCCGATGCAAGCGGCGCAAGCACATATGCAAAGGCTGTGCGGACCACTTGCACGATGCTGGAGATCTTGCGGGCAATGGCGTACAAACCGCCGGAAACGGCGCCTGCACTTCCAGGCAACAGCCAGTTGAGGATCAGGGGCGGCCCATCACCGAACAGCCGGGCCACCATATTGGCCGGCAGCACCGAAAGGCCGGCCTTCCATGTCTCGTGGAAGACGGCATCAACGAGCCGGCCCTTGAAAAGCAACCGCAGGTCAAAATGGCGGGCCAGCAAGCGAATGCAGAGCAGGCAAATGACCGAAAGTGAAATAAGGTGCGCATAGAACAGCGACATGGTCGCGAAACCGGCCAACCAGAATAGTGTCGTGACACCGAGCCGAATGACCTGCTCCCAGAATATCCTGAGCCTGATTTCTGCACCAAACACGCGCTTGGACCGCAGGGCCGAAGTTGCGATCTCAACAAATGCCCAGAGCGGCAATGACCAGGCAAACAGCGAAATGATGCCGACAAGCCGTGCGGAATCGGACTCTGCTGCATTGAACAGGGGCGCAAACTGGTCGGCTGCCAGTGAGGCAATCGCAGCCAGTACGATGCAAGGCCCAACACCAAGGACCATCGCCGCCCGAAGCGCCGACACCTGCTCTTGCGGGGTTCTGACTTGTGGCACGACCCGCTGCATCGACGATGTCATGCCAAGGTCCGCGACATTCTCCGCAAGGTTCACAGCCGCCCAAAGAACCGCATACAGGCCATAACCGGCCAGACCGAACATCGCTACGTAAAGAGGTTGGGCAATGACTTCCATGACAGCACCAAGCCTGGCCAGAAGCGTCGTTCCCGCGCCTTTGGCCACATCCCTGCTGGTCACCGCGGATGAGCTTTGTGATTCTGTTTCAGTCATTCCCTGGGACTCGCCCGGATGTGGGCTGATTGGCTGGTTGAGACATGGTCTTCGCGCGCTATACCGGAGGGACGCGCAAAATCGACAGCGAAAACGCGAAAGGATGGTTGAGCAGGGGCATTGCTCGCGCTATCGCCGCGGCTGCAAAGTGAAAAAGGACTCCTCATGGCCGAATTCCGTCTGCCCAAGAACAGTGTCGTCAAGAAGTCTGGCAAGACACATGCGGCACCCGCCGAGGCCAAGTAAGACCGCGGCTGAACAAAATGAGACACTGGT
>CAYSCC010000429.1:0-1894 GCA_964429375.1 uncultured Chakrabartia sp. | reverse complement strand
CAGGCGCATGGATTTCTCCTTGAGCGCCTGTCCCTAATACCATTGACGTGAAAGGTTAAGCCGCCTTGCGACTTTCGCCTTCGATCGCCGCAAGGCCGGTGCTGCCTATCGCAATCTTGCGCGGCTTCATTGCTTCCGGCACTTCGCGCACCAGCTCAACGGAAAGCAGACCATTTGTCAGGGCTGCGCCCGTCACGCGGACGTGATCGGCAAGCTGGAAACGCCGCTCAAAGGCCCGGGTCGCGATCCCGCGATGCAGGTAGCGGTGTTCATCGTCATTGGCCGCAATTTCCGCCTTCTTGCCCGCAACAACCAGAAGGTTTTGCTGGGCAGTCAGCTCGATCTCGTCTTCGGCAAAGCCTGCAACGGCGAGTGTGATGCGGTAGGAATCATCGCCGGTCCGTTCAATGTCGTACGGCGGATAGTTCGTTCCGCCGGCATCGCCGCGGGCGGAAGCCTCCAGTGCATCAAACAGCCGATCAAAGCCAACGGTCGAACGGCGATAGGGAGAAAAATCAAAAACGGTTCGCATGTCTCAATGTCCTTTCAAAGCAACACCTGTGCGGTAGCGTCACCACCGCCAACCGGGCCCGCAAAGGCACCCGGCACGACTGAGTTAGGAAGCCGGACTCTAAAAACAAGATTTGTTATGTAAAATTTTCTAAGGATGCCGTGGCCGCTCTGTCACAGCAGGCTATCCCAGAATTTCGGCCACAGCCTTTTGGGCGAGCGCCAATTCTTCCGCATAAGGCATGGTTGCATCAAGATCGATGATACGCGCGCCATTGAACTTGAGCAGGGGCGTAACGGCGACCTTGGCCTTGAGTGAGTCGTACTTGTGGTCGGGCTTTCTGGCGAATGCCGTTTCGAGATCAACGTTCAACCGGATCACCAGATCGGGCACAAAGGACGCCATCCATTCGTATATTGCCCGTTCCTGCCGGGCGAGCGCCGAAACGAAAAATCCCTCCGCCCTTGCTGCCGAAAGCCCCGGCCCATCATAAAAGCCGGGCACTTCGAATTGCGGATAGCGATCCGTCACGACGATGATGCCTTTGCGGCGGAGCATGAGCATCTTTTCAAACCGATGCTTGCGCAGCAGCGAAAAGGCATAGATGACGGCAGCGGTTGCAAGGCCGGGAATTTTTTCACCGCGTGTTCGCGCCTGCCCTGCCTTTTTGGACAGCAGCCGCTCCAGTGGCGGCCCGATAAGCGGCCAGGCCTTGATGCGGTTGCCCATGACGCCGGAGCGCAACCCCAGATAGGTGGTTTCCGCCGGGCCATATGTTTCCCGAACCCAAGCAAGAAGATCAGCTGAAAGTGTAGACTTGCCGGACCCGTCGCAACCGATGACGGCGATCAGTGGTGCCATCAACTGATGCCCTTGAAAACCCCAAGCTGCCGGGCACCCCCCACCGCCAGGCGCAGCCCGACAATGCCCGCATAGGCATAATACCATGTCATGTCCGCCGGCAGATTTGCAGGATCGAAGCCGCGGCGGGCAAAATCGTAAAGGACAATGGCAGACGCAAGCTGGAACAGCTTCTTGTACTCACGCCGAATGGCACGCCTCCACCAGAACGGATATTTTGGCCTTACCCATCCGTGAAGACGGGGCAGCAATGCCGGAACATCCTTTGCCCAGGCTGTGTGGGCTGCTCCAAATTTTTCACGGAGGAAATTTTCTTCGTAGATCGAGATTCTTTCGTAGATCAGGACCGACAGCAGGAAGACAATGGTGCCATAGACCCAGCTTCCCGTCAGCATGGCAATCCCCGTGAAATTCACGATCCGTCCGACGTAAAGCGGGTTTCTGACGAGTGAGTACGGCCCCGTCGTATTGAGTTCGGCAGCTTCCGCAGCCTTCTTCGCATTCCCCGACGTCCCCAGGGCG
>CAYSCC010000428.1:0-1896 GCA_964429375.1 uncultured Chakrabartia sp. | reverse complement strand
GCCATGAGAGCAGCATCCAGCTCTTTCGTCCAGAGCGCCTTTCCGCCCACCTCCGCCAGCGCGCGATCCTGAATTCGGTCTCCCGTGGCAACAACCGGCCTGATTTCGATGGCGTTATCATCCCATCCATGCGCCGCAAGCAGGGCATCACGCACCATATATGCCTGCACTAGGGCAAGAGGCGAAGCGCGGGTTCCAAGGCGCAGGGGTCTTTCAGCGTGGGCCATCGCGGCTTGTGCTAGCGGCCCGCGGGATTAGAGGGAAGTCATGACCGTCATTCTGGGAATAGAATCAAGCTGCGATGAGACGGCTGCTGCGCTCGTAACCGGCGAACGCGTGGTCCTGTCCCATCGTCTTGCGGGCCAGGAGGCTGAGCACCGCCCCTTTGGCGGGGTGGTTCCGGAAATTGCGGCAAGGGCGCATGTTGAGGTCCTTGCTCCACTCGTGGAGGCGGCTCTGGGGGATGCCGGGTTCGCACTGAAAGACGTCGACGCCATTGCAGCGACGGCGGGCCCGGGCCTGATCGGCGGCGTGATGGTTGGGTTGGTGACGGCAAAGGCCCTTTGCCACGCGACGTCCCGACCGCTGATTGCGGTCAACCATCTGGAAGGCCATGCGCTGTCTCCAAGGCTTGCCGAACCGGGGCTTTGCTTTCCCTATTTGCTTCTGCTGGTATCTGGCGGGCATTGCCAGCTGCTCAAGGTTTCCGGAGTGGGAAACTACACGCGGCTTGCGACGACCATCGATGATGCCGCTGGCGAAGCCTTCGACAAGACCGCAAAGCTGATGGGCCTCGGCTTTCCGGGAGGCCCGGCCGTGGAGGCCGCAGCTTCGGTGGGACGCGCCGGTGCAGTCCCGCTTCCCCGACCGCTTCTGGGGAGCGCAGAGCCACATTTTTCGTTTGCCGGCCTCAAGAGCGCCGTATTGCGCGCGCACGAATCAGGGGCCTATTCGACGCAAGACATCGCAGCATCCTTCCAGCAAGCCGTGGTTGACTGCCTGATCGACCGGACACGGCGCGCGCTGGATCAGGTCCCGGAGGTGACAGCCCTCGTCGTTGCCGGTGGCGTTGCGGCCAATGGCGCGATTCGCGCCGCGCTCGAATCGCTTGCCGCTGCCAATGGCCTGCCGTTTGTCGCGCCTCCGCAGTGGCTCTGCACCGACAATGCGGCGATGATTGCCTGGGCCGGGGCAGAGCGATTCGAAGCAGGACTGTTCGACGGGCTCGATTTCGAAGCGCGACCACGCTGGCCGCTCGATCCGTCTGCCGAAAAGGTCCGCGGGGCGGGAGTGAAGGCATGAACATCGGCGTCATTGGAGCCGGCGCATGGGGTACGGCACTGGCCCAGGTCCTGGCCAGTGACGGTCGGTCCGTCATGCTCTGGGCCCGTGAACCGGATGTCGTCGCATCCATCAACGATGCGCATGAGAACCGGGCCTTTCTCGCCGGAATTCCCCTTGATCCGGGAATTCGGGCGACGGACTCCCTGTCTGCCCTGGATGATTGCGAAGCCCTGTTGCTGGTTACACCGGCGCAGCATCTTCGCTCCACGCTGTCCGGCCTGCGGTCCGGCAGTCGGCCGTTGGTCTTGTGCGCGAAGGGCATAGAAGCAGGAACGATGCTGCTCATGTCCGAAGTTGCACGTGAAGTGTGCCCGCACGCGCCCGTGGCCGTGCTGTCCGGCCCGACCTTTGCCCATGAAGTTGCCCGCGGCCTGCCCACGGCCATTACCCTGGCGTGCGAGGACGATAGCCTGGGCCGCGCCCTTGCCCAACGCCTCGCCCGCGCCTGGTTCAGGCCCTATGCGTCTGATGACGTGACCGGTGCCGAGATTGGAGGCGCAGTCAAGAATGTGCTGGCCATTGCCTGTGGTGTGGTTGAGGGGCTCGGGCTCG
>CAYSCC010000427.1:0-1908 GCA_964429375.1 uncultured Chakrabartia sp. | reverse complement strand
ACGATCAGGACCTTACAAATGCAAGGCTGGTGGCAGAAGCGATCAACCGCACGCTGGGTTCGGGCATTGCCCAGGCCAGCGATGGTGGTTCTGTGACCATCGCCGCGCCCCAAGGCGGACCGGCGCGCATTGGCATGATGAGCGCGATCGAGAATATCGAGATCAAGCCGTCAGAGCCTCCTGCACGCGTGATTGTCAATTCGCGGACGGGCACAGTCGTGATCAATGGCGCTGTCCGTATAAGCACGGCCGCGGTTACTCATGGAAAGCTTACTGTCCGCGTCGATGAAAAGCCGCGGGTGATCCAGCCTGAGCCGTTCAGCCGCGGTCAGACCGCGCTCGAACCGAACAGCGATATAAATGTCGATGAGGTCCGGAACCCGATGTTCCTGATGCCGAAGGGCGCATCGCTCCAGGACATCGTCAAGGCGATCAATCGGATCGGTGCCTCACCGGGTGATCTGGTTGCCATCCTCGAAGCGCTCAAGGAAGCGGGAGCGCTGAAAGCGGAGTTGATAGTGATATGATCAAGCCGGTATCCGTTGCGACAACGCCTCCATCGAAGGCCCATGACCCCTCGCTCCAAAAGGCAGCGCAGGGGTTTGAGGCTGTCTTTCTGCGCGAAATGATTGGAACGATGCGCAAGGCCAAGCTTGCCCAGGATGAGCTGTTTGGCTCGAGCGCGACCGACAATTTTCGCGAACTGGCAGACGCCAATCTGGCCGACAGCATGTCCAGCCTGGGACAGTTCGGCATAGCAAAACTGGTTGAGGCGCAGATTGCGAAGTTCGGAGTGAAACCATGAGCGATCTCTTGAGTGTCGGGGCTTCCGGATTGCGGGCCTATGGCCGGGCGCTTTCAAATGTTGGCGACAATATCGCCAATGCCCAAACGCCGGGCTATGCCCGCCGGACAACGCGGCTGGAAGAGCTTGCCGGCAATGGTGAGATGACGCTCTATCACGCGGCCGGGAATGCCAATGGCGTTCACGTGACGGGGATCAACAGGATCACTGACCAGTGGTTGGTTGATGGCTCGCGTTCTGCAAGCGCAGACGCCGGTCAGACGGCGTCGCGACTTCCCTGGCTAACTGCTGCAGAGGCCAGCCTGTCTCAAGGCGGGAACAATGTCGGGACGGCCTTGACCAGCCTTTTCAACAGCGCGGACCAGCTTTCCGCCGACCCTACCAGCACAACCCTGCGATCGTCGTTTCTGGCCGCAGTGGATGGGACTGCGGCAGCGTTCCAGAGAACAGCAAACTCCCTCGACTTCGCAGTTGCGGGTGTCGGCACGGCGGCGGTGGGTGCAGTGTCCCAGCTCAATACGGATCTGGTTGCGTTGCAGAAGGTGAACGACGGCCTGTTGCGTGCGCGCGATGGCACAACAAATCAGGCAGGCCTCCTTGATGAGAGAGACCGTCTGCTGGACAGTATTGGCGCGGCCGTTCCCATTTCCGTAACTTACGACAACAGGTTTGCGGCAACAGTCACACTGGGTGGCGCCACAGGGCCAGTCATGATTTCCGGCAGCGGCGGCGCATCGACTTTTGGTGTTGTGGCGGCCGCTGATGGCCGGCTCACATTTTCATTGTCCACGGCAGGCGGACCCATTGCTCCGGCCTCGGGCCAGCTTGCCGGGCTTCTGGAAGCTTCAAATCACGTAGCGGATCAAAGGGTCGGACTTGACGCCTTGGCGTCCCAAGTGGCGACCAGCCTCAATGCAGCACATGGCGCCGGCTTCGATGCCAATGGCAACCCCGGCAGCCCGCTTTTCACGCTTGGCGCCACCGGCGCTGCGTCTCTGGTTGCGGTTGCCTTGCTGCCTGATCAGGTTGCGGCTGCTGATGCGAGCACCGCCAATGGGAACCTCCTCTCGCTGGCAGGCTTGCGGGGCAATACAGGTGTGGAA
>CAYSCC010000426.1:0-1911 GCA_964429375.1 uncultured Chakrabartia sp. | reverse complement strand
TGAGCGATCCTGCCCAACGGGCTGATGTGATCGCCTTTCTAAAGACACAGACTGCCAAAAAGAAATAGCACGCCGCAACCGTGCGATCCTGAGGGATCGCGCCAATGCCTCTTCAGACCTGCCGACAAGTCGCGCAGGCGGACTAGCTGCGAGCCCCTTCCAGGAAACCGAACACGTTCCGCGCCTATTGCGCCCTCGCGCGCTATAGAGCTCCGTGGCAGTGTTTGTACTTGCTGCCCGATCCGCATGGGCATGGCGCATTGCGGCTGACCTGCCCAACCCAATCCGCAGGATCATCTCCCAATTCCGTGTCCATATCGGGCTGCACGATCTGGAGCGGAGGCAAACGCGTGGTCACAAGCCCGAGGCTTGCAGCATCGCGGTCAGCACTGTCATCTTCCCCCGTCAGCGGATCGATATGGGTGGTGATGAAATCCGGTAGCTCCGGAAGCTCCGGCGGGGTCATGCGAAACTGAGCGTAGGCAAGGACTTTCGTCACGTCTTCACGAATCGCTGCCAGCATTCGTTCGAACATGGCAAAAGCTTCTCGCTTATACTCATTGATCGGAGTCTTCTGCGCATAAGCGCGCAGATGAATAACCTGCCGAAGCGCATCAAGCGTTGAGAGATGCTCTTTCCAGTGATGATCAAGAGACTGGAGAAGAACGCTTTTTTCAATCTGTTCCCAAACGCCCTCTTCCAGATCGCTGCGCTTTGCAGCAATGGCGGCATCCGCGGCGTCCCGGATCCGATCTTCTATCGTTTCGGCCTCAATGCCGTTTTCCCCTGCCCATTCTGCGATCGGCAATTCGACACCGAGCACGTCACGCACCCTGCTCGTCAGCCCGGCAATATCCCATTGCTCAGGGTAAGAATTTGGCGGGCACGCCTCACCGACCAAGCCATTGACCGTTTCTGCCCTCATGTCGACCACAACATCATCGACGGTCTCCGCGTCCATGATGTCGCCGCGCTGTTCGTAGATGTCCTTTCGCTGGTCATTCATCACGTCATCATATTCAACGACCTGCTTGCGGATATCGTTGTTGCGCGCTTCGACCTTCTTTTGGGCAGTTTCAATCGCCTTGGACAACCATTTCGAGCCGATTGCTTCGCCGTCTTCAAGATTGCTGTTCATCATCTTGGCGAAAAGCGTATCCGGCCCGAAAATGCGCAGCAGATCATCATCCAGACTGAGGTAGAAGCGGGACAGGCCAGGATCACCCTGCCGGCCTGATCGCCCGCGCAGCTGATTGTCAATGCGCCGACTTTCATGGCGTTCAGTTGCCAGTACGAAAAGGCCACCCGCTTCCAGAACCTTTTCCTTTTCCACCGCGACTTCGGATCTGATCCGTTCGATTTCAGCGTCACGGCGGGGCCCTTCTTCCAGTTCGGCGAGCTCATCCTCGACCCGGAATTCCACATTGCCGCCCAACTGGATGTCCGTTCCACGTCCGGCCATATTGGTTGCGATCGTCACAGCGCCCAGCCGTCCGGCCTGGGCAACGATATGGGCCTCGCGCTCATGGAAACGCGCATTCAGGACATTATGTGTCACGCCCTCTTTCTGAAGATACTCCGACAGCAACTCCGATTTCTCGATTGAAACCGTGCCAACAAGAACAGGCTGACCGCTGCGGGATTTTTCGGCGATGGCCTTGGCAATGGCCTTGAACTTGTCAGTGGTATTCTTGAAGAACTGGTCATCCTCGTCGATCCTGCGGACCGGAACATTGGTCGGGATCGAAACCACGTTCATCTTGTAAATGTCAAAAAATTCCGCCGCCTCGGTCGCAGCCGTACCAGTCATCCCGGCCAGCTTGGGATACATCCGGAAATAATTCTGGAAGGTGATCGAAGCCAGAGTCTGATTTTCGGGTTCGATCGTTGCCCCTTCCTTGGCCTCTACAG
>CAYSCC010000425.1:0-1917 GCA_964429375.1 uncultured Chakrabartia sp. | reverse complement strand
GGTTGTCGCCGTCCCCGGATGTCGTTGCTGTTTCCAAGCAAGTCGCAAGTGCCGCAGTGCCCCAGATTGTATCGATTGCGCATGCCGTGCACGGTGCGATCGGCATCACCGAGGAATTTGACCTGCAGCGCTATACCCGTCGGCTCCATGCGCTTCGGCTGGCCCATGGATCGGACGGATATTGGGCCGCGATCTTGGGCCGGACGCGGATTCAGGCCGAGCGGCAATCCAGCGTTGAATTCATTTGCGGCCTGCAGCAGGCCTGACTGAGGCTGCTCGGTCAGGCTATTCCGAAGGTCCAGCCCTCCGTCGCTGCTGCATTCTCCAAGTCGGCAGGGGTCCATAGCTGGTCCGACAGCGCAACGTTGCGCAGCCAGGCGGCTGTCAGGATAGCGTCTGTGGCATGGTCCGAATAGTGCTCAAGCGGTTCATGCCGATTGCAGCACAAGGCAGCCAATGCGCGATCGAGCGACTCCGGGTCCCTGATCTTGCTACGGCCCTTTGGGATGCAAGCAGCCCTTGCGGCAAGGCTCGTATAGATCTCGACAACGATGGAACCGGATGAGGAAAGCGGGTCAAAAGGCCAGATCGGCAAGGCTCCTCCGAAACGATGAAACATCCGCATTGCCGTCAGGCTCGACTTTCCCACCTGAGCTGCGCCGACAAGATTGAAGCAGCTGTATGGCACAAGCTGAAAGTCGCGCTGGCGATGCTCGACCAGGCGAAAGCGCCCGGGGCCGGTTCCAAACCGATCTCCAGTCCCCTTTCCCTGCCGCCGGAAATATCGACTGGCAACGGGGTGGGAGACAAAACTGCCAGCTGAAAGATCGGAATCGGAGGCGCAGATTCGCTCAACCAGGGCCCAGAGCGCGCGCGCGTCAGCTGGGCTTTCCTCCCATCCCGGGAAGTAGGCGCCTCCATCGAGAAAGGGAAGGCCGGGTGCCAGGTCAAAGCCGATCAAAGTATCCTTGGGCATCTGGTGCAAGACCCAGTCGAGCACATCATGGCGTGACCAGACATGGCCGGGGCGCACGAGGCGGGGGGCTTCCCTGCCGGGCGAACAGAGCGCGATGGCGATACCCTTTTGCCGCGGCCCTGCAGCTCCGGACCAGTCGACCACCGCAAAATGTTCAAACGACCTCATGCCATGGTGATGACGGCGCGCCCGATGATGCTGCGTGCCTCGAGAGCCAGCAATGCATCTCGACTGGTATCCAGCGAGAATTGGCTTGAAACAAACGGCCTCATGGCGCCCTCCTGAGCCAGTTCCTGCAGGGAAGCCTGTGTGCGTGCGGCCAAGATCGGGTCACGCCGGCTCGCTTCGCCGGCGCGCAGTCCGATCAGGCTGTATCCTTTGATCAGGGCATGATTCGCCGGGAAGGACGGAATCTCTCCACTGGCAAAACCAACGATCAAAAAGCGGCCGCCCCAGGCTATCGCTCGCGTGGCCTTGATGGACAAGGGACCTCCCACGGGATCATAAACGACATCTACGCCTTTGCCGTTCGTCAATGCCTTTATCTGGTCAGCAAGGTCTGGCGCGGCAGGATCCAACGCGTGTTTGGCCCCGGCAGAAAGGATTGCATCGCGCTTGGCCGGGCTGGATCCCGTTCCGATCACGCAGCAGCCCATCTGCGCGGCAAGCTTGACGGCCGCCATGCCGACACCCCCGCTTGCACCTAGCACAAGCACCATGTCGGCCGGGGTGAGGCCGGCCTTGTCATGCAGTGCGTGCCAAGCTGTAACCGCCGCGCTGCGCCAGCAGGCTCCTTCGATATAGCTCAGGGCGGATGGAAGGATCATGGCAGCAGTGTCCTCGACCACCATTTGCTCGGCAAAGCCACCACCTTTTCTTCCAGCCATCACCCGGTCACCCGGCTTGAACCCCGTCACATCAACGCCAACTTCGATGACATC
>CAYSCC010000424.1:0-1929 GCA_964429375.1 uncultured Chakrabartia sp. | reverse complement strand
GGGGGAGGTTTTCAACCCGTCGTTCCGCAGTGCCGCGCCCGATAAAGTCACGCAAACCCCGCACGATCTGCCCTGCCCGCACGGATTCGCGAGCAGCATCGTCCAGGGCTTCCCGAGCCATTTCGAGATTCTCACCGCTGGGGTTGGCCAGCAGATCCCGCGCACCTTCGACATAGTTTGCGATCGCCGTCAGCGGCTGGTTGAGCTCATGGGCAAGCGACGAGGCCATTGTGCCCATCGCGCTCACCCGGGAGACGTGCGCAATCTCGTTCTGCAGCTCTTCCAGATGGACCCTGGCTTCCTCGCGTTCGGTCAGGTCGCGGACAAAGCCCGAAAACACCCGCCCGTCCCCGGTACCGGCTTCTCCGATCGAAAGCTGGATAGGAAAAACTTCTCCATTGCGGCGGCGCGCGACCGTGAACCGTCCGATCCCGATTATTCGTGCCTGTCCCGTTTCAAGATACCGTTGGATATAGTGATCGTGATGCTGGCAATCCGGTTCGGGCATGAGGAGGTTGATGTTCTGCCCGAGGACTTCCGCGCTTTCGTAACCGAACATCTCCTCGGCCGCTGCGCTGAAATAGGTGATGATGCCCCGGATATCGATGATGATCATCGCATCCGGCACCGTTGCCAGAATGGAACGAAGAAGTTCCTCGCCCGCCACCACATCGGCAACCTTGTCCGGCCGGGTTGGAGAAACGGGGTGCGCCTTGCGACTTCGCATCGCCCTTCTCTACACAAAGGGCAGCATTGGGCAATCGCACACGGGCCGAATAGGCGTTTTCGCTAGTCCTCGACCTCACATGGGCCGAAAGCACCGGCCTTTTTCCGCTGGCACAGCACGTGACAGCCCTTTGGGCAATCATCGCGCTTGCGCCCGTTGCCGGGCAAAGGAAGCTCGATGAGCCTTTTGCCCGACCCGGAACAGATGCTGATGAAGGCGGGTACGGACCAGGCCTGCGCGACAGGCTCAAGCAGGCCAAAGCCCCCCAGCGCGAACCAGGCGATTGGCGCAAGCAGGGACAGCCTAGATCGCATTGCTGAACCGACTGGAGCCCGGTTGACGATAGGCGTCAAAAGCAGATGCGACGACCCTCGCATAGGGCAAGGCGGCTCTGTTCAGACGAAGGTCGCGCTCTTGCCATTCAATGAGCCCCAACGCTTCCAGCGGATCAAGGGCAGGACGCGCACTGGCCAGAATCGCTTCGGGAATGTTGCGCGCTTCCCGGTGGCAGAGGATGCGTTCGATGATGGCTGATCGGTCCCGATCATCTGCACTGCGTTCCACACCGCGCGCGCAGGCCAGAGAGCCATTGGCTATGCACTCACGGTACCGACCCGGATTCTTCTCGTTCTGGATCATGAGTTGAGGAAAGCTGCTGATCGCGCTTGCACCAAACCCGATAAGGACTGGGCTGTCATCATCGGTAAACCCCTGAAAATTGCGGTAGAGCCTGCCCGAGGCATTGGCTTTGGCCAAGCCGTCGCTTGCAAGGGCGAAGTGATCAAATCCGATCGGCTGGTATCCGGCCGCAGTCAGCAGTTCATGGCCGCGCTCAGCCATTTCGAAGCGGAGCTGCGGGCCCGGAAGCGCACGTGCGTCGATCCGCCTCTGGCGCGGCACAAGGTCGGGCAGGTGCGCATAGCCAAACAGTGCAATGCGGCTTGGAGCAAGTTCGATCGCCTGTTTCAGCGTCTCTTCCAGATCCGCGAGCGACTGGTTCGGAAGGCCATACATGAGGTCGAAATTGATATTTGTGATCCCATGTCGCCTGACGCTATCCATGCAGGCTTCAATCAGATGCCGCGGCTGAATGCGCCCAATCGCGCGCTGGATTGGTTCGGAAAAGCTTTGCACGCCAAGACTGACGCGCGTGACGCCGCATGAGGCCATCTTTTGCCGCGTAGCTTTCCTCATTGGACTAC
>CAYSCC010000423.1:0-1934 GCA_964429375.1 uncultured Chakrabartia sp. | reverse complement strand
GATCGCTATGGGGCGTGTCGCGATTTGCTTAAGGGTTTTCGATGAACATCACGATGATTGGCGCGGGCTATGTTGGCCTGGTTTCCGGTGCCTGTTTTGCGGATTTCGGCCACAACGTAACGTGTGTGGACCTAGATGCGCGCAAGGTAGAGGCGTTGCGCAACGGCGTCATGCCCATCTACGAGCCGGGCCTTGAAGCTCTGGTCCGGACAAACGCCGAGGCCGATCGCCTGTCTTTCTCGACGGACCTCAAAGCCTCTGTTGCAGACGCGGATGCCGTGTTCATTGCCGTTGGCACACCCTCCAGGCGCGGCGATGGGCACGCCGACCTTTCATATGTTTACCAGGCGACCCGCGACATCGCGGCCGCAGCGACACGGCCCATGGTCGTCGTGACAAAATCGACAGTGCCCGTCGGCACCGGGGATGAAGTCGAACGCATTCTCAATGAAGTCGCGCCCGAGAACTCTTGGGCCGTTGTGTCCAATCCGGAGTTCCTGCGTGAAGGCGCTGCCATCAGTGACTTCAAGCGCCCGGACCGAATTGTGATCGGAACGGACGATGATCGGGCACGCGATGTCATGCGCGAAATCTATCGCCCCCTGTTCCTCAACGAGGCCCCCATTCTGTTCACGGGACGCAGGACGGCGGAACTGACCAAATATGCCGCCAACGCTTTCCTTGCGACCAAGATCACGTTCATCAACGAAATCGCAGATCTCTGCGAGGCCGTTGGAGCCGACGTTCAGGACGTGTCGCGCGGGATCGGCCTCGACAATCGCATTGGCTCGAAATTTCTGCATGCGGGGCCAGGTTATGGCGGCTCCTGCTTTCCCAAGGACACCCTGGCGCTCCTCAAGACGGCAGAAGACTTCGATGCGCCTGTTCGCATTGTCGAGGCTGTGGTCTCAGTCAACGACAGCCGCAAGCGCGCCATGGGCCGCAAGGTCATCGCAGCAGCGGGTGGCGACGTCCGGGGGCGCAAGGTCGGCATTCTGGGCCTGACCTTCAAGCCCAACACCGACGACATGCGCGATGCCCCGTCGCTGGCCATCGTCCAAGCGCTTCTCGACGGCGGCGCCATTGTGACGGCCTATGACCCGGAAGGAATGGAAATCGCGCGTCCAATGATGCCCGATATTGCCTATGCAAAGGATGCCTATGAAGCCGCTGCGGGTGCGGAGGTGGTTGTCATCGTGACCGAATGGGACGCCTTCCGCGCACTTGATCTGAAGCGCATGGGAGACTCAATGCAGTCCCGTTGCCTCGTTGACTTGCGCAACATCTACAAGCCGGATGTTGCGAGGCAGGCCGGATTTACCTATCATTCTATTGGCCGCCCAAACACCTGACCTGCCGCTGTCAGATCGGTTCACCGGCCTCGCGCGCGCGCGTAACGACGCTGGCTTCCGCCGTGGGAAGTGAGCGGTAGGCGAGAACCAGCAGGGTCGTGGAAATTGGTGCCGCGGCCAGAACCGACAGGATCCCGGTTGCAAGGTCTCCGGTCATCGAGGATACGTGGCCAGCCATATAGGGCCCAAGCGAGAGTCCGACGAGCGTTGTCGCAAGAAAGAACGTCGCTGTGGCAACGCCGCGCATTCTTGGCAGCACGAGGTCCTGCGTGGTCGCTGCCGTTCCGCCAAGCGCCGCGCTGGTGAAGATGGCAGCCAGAAAATGCGCAGCATAGAAGACGGACGTATTCTCTGTCGTAAAACAGACGACAAAGGGGACGACCGAGAACAATGGTGCCAGAAGGACAACCAATATTCTGCCCGAAGGATTCGACTTGCGCAGATGATCGGCGATCCGGCCACCGGCGATAACGCCCAGAAAGCCTGCCAGTGCACCCGGCCCGCCCACCCAGAAGCCCGCCTCGCTCTTGGAAGCGCCCAATACACGCTCCACATAAGGTGCCGCCCAGAAGCTGACGGCAT
>CAYSCC010000422.1:0-1944 GCA_964429375.1 uncultured Chakrabartia sp. | reverse complement strand
GGCAGGTTTCGGGCCGTCAACATGACCCATGTTTTTGCCGCGCAATCCGCGAACGTCAATCGTCAGTGCTGCTCAACGGCCCTGGCGGGCATCACACGCTGCTAAAGCACATATTTGCTGAGATCGACATTTTTGGCGATCCCCGAGAGCTGACCCTTCACATAGTCCGCGTTGACCAGCACATCGCTTCCCCGACGATCCTCCGCATCAAAGCTGACATCCTCGAGCAGCTTTTCCATGACCGTGGAAAGCCGTCGCGCGCCGATGTTTTCAACCGCTTCGTTCACCTCTGCGGCAATCCGGGCAATCGCTTCAATGCCGTCATCGGCAAAGCGGACCGCAACTCCTTCAGTGCCGAGCAGCGCGGCATACTGGTCCGCAAGGCTGGCGCGTGTATCCTTGAGGATGTGCACAAAGTCTTCCTGCGTCAGCGCCTTCAGTTCGACCCGGATCGGCAGCCGACCCTGAAGCTCGGGAAGCAGGTCGCTCGGCTTCGCGACATGAAAGGCCCCACTGGCAATGAACAGGATGTGATCGGTCTTCATGGGCCCATATTTGGTGGCAACCGTCGTGCCCTCGATCAGCGGCAGCAGATCGCGCTGCACGCCTTCCCTGCTGACTGATCCGCCACGCACATCCGATACGGCAATCTTGTCGATCTCATCCAGAAAGACGATCCCGTTCGCCTCTGCATCCGCCAGCGCGACACGGGCCACGTCATCCTGGTCCATCCGTTTGTCGGATTCCTCCTCGACCAGCTTGGCCCAGGCGGCTGGAACCGTCATCTTGCGACGCTTGAGCTGGTTCCCGCCGAAAGCCTTGCCCATCATTTCGCCGATGTTGATGACGCCGACCTGCGCCCCGCCGGGAACATCAAACGGCATTGCGGGGCTTGCTTCGACCTCGATCTCGATCTCTGTCGTCTCAAGATGGCCGTCCGCAAAGCGCTTGCGAAAGGCCTCGCGCGTGGCGGTGCTGGCATCCTTGCCGGTCAGGGCGTCGAGGAGCCGGCTCATTGCTGCTTCCTCTGCCTTGTCGCGAACGGCCGAACGGCGGCGCTCCTTTTCCAGCCGGATGGCCTCCTCGGCAAGATCGCGGGCAATCTGTTCGACGTCGCGACCGACATAGCCAACTTCGGTAAACTTTGTGGCCTCTACCTTCACGAACGGGGCATCGGCCAGTTTGGCCAGCCGTCTGCTGATCTCGGTCTTGCCGCAGCCAGTCGGCCCGATCATGAGAATGTTTTTCGGGCTCACTTCATCGCGCAATTCGGGCGGCAGCTGCTGGCGTCTCCAGCGATTCCTCAGCGCAACCGCCACGGCGCGCTTCGCTTCAGTCTGTCCAACAATATGGGCGTCCAAGGCAGCCACAATCGCCTTGGGGGTCAGGTTCTGGTTCATATCAGTCCCGTTACTGTGCTGAATCGAGTGCTTCGACGGTAAGCTGGTCGTTGGTGTAGACACAGATGTCTGCCGCAACAGCCATGGCCTTACGCGCAATTAATTCTGCCGCGCCTTCATAGTCCTTGAGCGCACGCGCAGCTGCAAGCGCGAAATTGCCGCCCGATCCGATCGCGGCAATCCCGTCCACGGGCTCAAGCACATCGCCGTTGCCCGTCAGGATCAGTGTCACATCCTTGTCTGCCACAATCATCATGGCTTCGAGGTTTCGGAGATACTTGTCCGTGCGCCAGTCCTTGGCGAGTTCCACGGCAGACCGCATCAGTTGCCCGTTGAACTGTTCGAGCTTTCGCTCAAGCCGCTCGAACAGGGTGAAGGCATCTGCCGTCGCGCCGGCAAAGCCAGCAATCACGCGGCCGTCACCCAGCGGGCGGACCTTTCGCGCGTTCGGCTTCATCACGGTCTGGCCCATCGAAACCTGACCATCTCCTGCAATGACGACCCTGCCGCCCTTGCGCACCGAAACGATGGTGGTGCCATGCCA
>CAYSCC010000421.1:0-1947 GCA_964429375.1 uncultured Chakrabartia sp. | reverse complement strand
AACTAGGATTTCGGCAATTGTGCCCTCATCAATCGCCTCGAACTCCATCGTGGCCTTATCGGTCTCGATTTCAGCAAGAATATCGCCAGACCTGACTGTATCTCCAGCCTCCACAAGCCATTTGGCAAGGGTTCCTTCCTCCATCGTCGGAGACAGGGCAGGCATTTTCAGTTCGATTGCCATCAATAACGCCCCACAAGCACATCTGTGTATAATTCATGCGGTTCCGGTTCGGGCGAACTTTCGGCAAAGTCCGCCGCTTCCGTGACAATCTGGCGGATTTCCTTGTCGATTGCAGCCATGGCTTCGTCAGCGATTCCAGCCGATGCCAGATCCCGCTTCACGGCTTCGATCGCATCGGATTTTTCGCGAACGCCCTGCACTTCTTCCCGGCTCCGGTATTTCGCCGGATCGGACATTGAATGCCCCCGATACCGATAGGTCTTGAGCTCCATCAGGAGCGGGCCGTGGCCAGCCCGGACATAGTCAAGCGCAACATCCGCAGCCCCCCGCACTTCCAGCACATCCATGCCGTTTACCTGCATGCCCGGAATGCGGAACGATGTCCCGCGCAAGTGAAAATCCGTTTCGGCGCTCGACCGATCAACCTTGGTTCCCATGGCGTACCCATTGTTCTCGATCACGAAGATGATGGGCAGTTTCCAAAGCGCCGCCATGTTGAACGCTTCATATACCTGGCCTTGGTTGGCCGCCCCATCGCCGAAATAGGCAATGCAAACGCCACCGTCTCCAGAATATTTGTGCCCGAAAGCCAGCCCGGTCCCGAGCGGCACTTGCGCACCGACGATCCCATGGCCGCCGTAGAATTTATGCTCTGTGGAGAACATGTGCATCGAGCCGCCCTTGCCGAGCGAAATTCCGGCAGCGCGCCCCGTCAGCTCCGCCATGATCACTTTGGGGTCAATGCCATAGGCCAGCATGTGCCCATGATCCCGGTATCCCGTGATGACGCTGTCCTTACCCGGGGTCAGAGCCGATTGGAGGCCAACAGCAACGGCTTCCTGACCAATGTAAAGATGGCAGAAACCGCCAATGAAGCCCAGCCCGTAAAGCTGCCCTGCACGTTCCTCGAAACGGCGGATCAGAAGCATCTCCCGGTAGAACCGGAGCAGTTCCTCAGCGCTTGCCTTGTATCGCGATGGTTTGCCAGGCGATGGCAGTGCGGACACTTTTGCTTGAGCCTTGGCCAAGAGGGGTCCTTTCGGCGTTTGGAAGGAGAAAACGTTACGTCAAGGCCGCCTAATGACAAGTGAATGAAAAAAGGGCAATCACCAGAACGGTGAAAATGATGGCCTTCCTCTCGTCAATCGAGCGGAATGATCACTTCATCTGGCTGAGCAAGACCCAATTCCTTGCGGACAAGCTCATCCACAAGGTCCGGATTGGCATGGCGGGGATCAAGCAGAGCGACGCGGTGAGCGAGCTCGTTCCGCCGCTTGCTGATCGCTGCAAGTTCGGCGGCCCGCATGTCGTACTTCTGCTTGTAGTCACCCCAAGCCAAAACCCCGTTCGAACCGAACAGGGCATAGCCGCCGAAAAAGGCAATGATCGTTAGCGCCATGGCCGGCCAGATGGCCGTCCGCAGCAACTGGAGAAGACGTTTCGCCTGTTTCATTCAGCCCCTTGAATCACAAGAGATTCGTTGAATCAACCCCTTATCTCGCAAAAACCGCACGTCCTGCATATCGGGCAACGCTTCCCAGTTCTTCCTCGATCCGGATCAGCTGGTTGTACTTTGCCAACCGGTCAGAACGGGCCAGGCTGCCAGTCTTTATTTGCCCGCAATTTGTTGCGACCGCGAGGTCAGCAATCGTCGAATCTTCCGTTTCGCCAGAACGGTGCGACATGACCGCAGTATAGCGTGCGCGATGGGCCATATCGACCGCTGCCAGTGTTTCTGTCAGGGTCCCGATCTGGTTCACCTTG
>CAYSCC010000420.1:0-1953 GCA_964429375.1 uncultured Chakrabartia sp. | reverse complement strand
GATTTCGGGCTTGAAGCGCGGATCGGCTCCTCCTGCCGCGGCAGAGGGATCTAGATTGAAACCGCCTGCCTTGTACCCCCGCGTATAGCTCAGATAGGTATTGATATTCTCTGAGGCCTTGAATGTCAGTTTACCCGTGTAGACCAGCTGATCATTCTTGTAGACCTTATCGAATGGTGCAGGAACGATCGGGTTTGCCGGCGTTCCGGCGCCGGGCAAATTGTTTGCGGTGGAAAACGGGAAACAGGTCAGGCCAGCGAGGAGCTGAAAGAGCAACGGGTCATTGGTCGGTGCGCCTGGCTGAAAAAATCGATTCTTCGGGTCGAGTACCGCTGCGCACGCGGGTGAATTTGCAGCGATCTGGAACCCTTTGCCCCGCTTGCGATCATTGGAGTATCGCAAGCCAAAGTTGAAGGCGACGGCATCGGTGATCTTGAATGTGTTGTTGGTGAAGAACGAAAAATTTCGGCTATTCTGAGTGTCTGCATTATTTGCGAAATTTCCGGCCGCGCTGACGTCTTGCGCAAGGGTAAGGGCAGGATTCGGGCCAAGCGCGTTTCCAATGAACGGGAAAAGATTGGCACTGATGTATTTCTGGTAATCTGGACCGAGCGTAAGGGTAGCGCGCTCATTGATGCGTTCCCTGTTATAGTAGGCGCCAAACAGATACTGCAGTCGATCTCCGAGCGTGTCGCCAGAGATGCGAAACTCTTGTGAAAATGTCCTGATCCGCGTGAGGCTTTTGCTCGTCATCGGATTGGCGGTAGAGCCTTTGCCGGTAGAAAAGACATTGAGGCTGACGAAATCGCTTTCCTGCTGAGATGACGCGCGCGAGTCCCGGTAACCCGTGATCGAGACGACGTTGGCATTGCCAAGCGAATAGTTGATCTCGCCAGAGATTCCGTACTGCTTGATGCGATCGAGGAATTGCTGACCATTTGTTGTCCGGCTCTTGAGCGCAGGCCGTCCGCTTGCACTGACCCCTCCATTTGCAGGAAGGCCATTCGCCATAAACGCCCCTGCGGCGACCAGGCTGGTATCCTGTATGATCACTGCATCGCAGCACTTTTCATCCGATTTCTGATAGTCCGCAATAATGCGGACGTTCAGGTCGGCATTTGGCTCAAAGTACAGCTGGCCGCGCAGGATGTAGCGATCGCGGTCATTGCTGGTCACACCTGGGACAACGCTTTTCTGGAAACCGTCCTGGTTGCGGTAGGCGCCGGACAGACGCAGGCCAAGCACGCCTTCCACGAGCGGAGCTGAAACGCCGCCCTGAATGTTGAAGAGATCGTAATTGCCATAGGTCGCGTTGGCGAATCCCTCAAACTTGTTGAGATTGGGCTTGGCCGTCTTGATGTTGAGCGCTCCTGCCGAGGTGTTGCGCCCGAACAGCGTCCCCTGGGGACCACGCAGCAATTCAACCTGCGTCACATCCAGCAAGTCACCCAGCGCAATCCCCGGACGGCTCAGGTAAACGCCATCCAGAAAAATGCCCACGGCGCTTTCCAGCCCCGTGTTGTTGCCGGTCGTGCCCACGCCGCGGACCCGCAGCGTCGTGCCACCGCTTTCTGTTTGTGAGCTGTTCAGGTTGAAACTGGCGGAAACCTGGTCAAGGGCGCGAATGTCTCGGACGCCAGCCTTGTCGAGAGAGGCAGCGCTGAACGCAGTCACCGCGATCGGCACTTCCTGCAGATTTTCCGTGCGCAAAGTGGCCGTCACGAAGATTTCGCCGCTGTCTTCGCTGGCGACCTCATCCGCTTGCTGTGGAGCTTCCTGCGAGAAGGCAGGGGCGGCCACCAGAAGTGCCAATGCCGTTGCGCACGCGAACTCTACTTTACTCATTCATCCGTCTCCCGAGGTGTGGCTGACGATTTCCGCCATGCCGTTTGCATCTGGACGGTGAGTTTGCGGGTAAATTGAGTAGGCGTCAATGCCTGAAAAAATAAAAAA
>CAYSCC010000419.1:0-1976 GCA_964429375.1 uncultured Chakrabartia sp. | reverse complement strand
CAATGGTGCGATGAGGCTGGCCTGCCGCAATGCTCGGCGCACGGTCTCAGGAAAGCGGCTGCACGGCGCTTCGCTGAAGCTGGTTGCTCAAATCAGCAGATCAAATCCTGGACGGGCCACACAACAGATAGCGAAGTCGCAAGATACACAGCGGCAGTGGACCAAGGGGCCATGGCAGACGCTGCGGCGGTGATGTTGATGGCTAACCTCAATCAAGGGTTAGCCAATGAAACGCCTAACACATTGAAACTGGGGAAATAAAAGATGAACGTGGCGCACCCGAGAGGATTCGAACCTCTGGCCTCTGCCTTCGGAGGGCAGCGCTCTATCCAGCTGAGCTACGGGTGCCGGAAGAAGCGCCGTTAGCAGGGGAGGGGGTGGCGCGCCACCCCCAATTGCTGAAAGTTATTTGGCCTTTTTGACCAGTTCCACGGGCTGGAATTTTCCAAGCCCGCAACTTGCACCCTGTGTCAATGAGCCACCAGCCGTGTGAAGGACCGTGATTATGTCCACGGAACACAGCTGGCTTAAGGACGTCTTGTAGAGAAAGCGCTCTTCAAAACCCAGGGACGGGCAGCTGTTCGGCAGCGTGTTGCGGTACCATTTGTTTGCGCCCGTGCGGAAATCGATGACCTGATCGCTGCGCACGCGGCTTTCGCGGATCTGGGCAATCGAGATGCAATCGACAGGCGCTCCGGTTTCGCGGGCTTCCGGCGGTGCCTTTGGTTCGTGTTTCGCGATGGCAATTCCGCTGCTTGCAAGCATGGAGGCGACGATGAGTAGGGGCAGCTTGCGCACCTGAATCTCCTTATTTTTGGTTTGTTGTCACCCGACTTTATTGTTTGGATTCTGACTTTGTCCTGAACGAGCAAAGGTCGGCAACAGGACACCTCCAGCATTCCGGAGTGCGGGCCTTGCAGATATATCGACCATGCAGGATCAGCCAGTGATGTGCCCCCACTCGAAACGGTCCGGGGGTTTTTGCATCGAGCTGTTTTTCGACCGCGAGCGGAGTCTTGCCCGGCGCCAGCCCTGTTCGGTTCCCGACGCGAAAGATGTGCGTGTCCACTGCAAAGGTTTCAGCGCCGAAAGCGCAGTTCATGACGACATTGGCTGTCTTGCGGCCAACGCCCGGTAGCCGTTCGAGCGCCTCTCGATCTGCTGGCACGGCACCGCCATGATCTCTGAGCAAAATTTCCGACAGGGCAATGACGTTCTTTGCCTTGGCGTTGAACAGGCCAATTGTCTTGATGTGGTCCTTCAGGCCGTCCTCGCCCAATGCAATCATCTCGGCAGGCGTCTTCACCTGCTCAAACAGCAGTCTGGTTGCCTTGTTGACACCAACATCCGTTGACTGCGCAGACAGCACAACTGCCACCAGCAACTGATAATTGTTGCCAAAGTTGAGTTCAGTCTCGGGCGAAGGATTTGCTTCTGCGAGCCGGCGATAAAATTCGAAAATGTCGGCCTCTTTCATGGTTCAGATTCAAACGCCGATGACCTGATCCATTGTATAACGGCCAGCAGGCTGGCGCAGGAGCCAGATAGCGGCGCGGATCGCGCCCCGGGCGAAAATACTCCGGCTCTCCGCGTGATGAGACAGGCTGATTCGCTCTCCATCAGTTGCAAACAGAACGGTATGGTCCCCGGCGATTGTTCCCGCGCGCAACGATGCGAATCCGATTGCGCCTTTTGCTCTGGCGCCCGTCTGCCCATCCCGGCCACGCTCACTGCGGGTCGCAAGATCGATCCCGCGCCCGGCTGCGGCAGCCTCGCCCAGCATTTTAGCGGTCCCCGATGGGGCGTCCACTTTCATCCGGTGATGCGCCTCGACGATCTCGATATCCCAGTCTTCGCCCAGGCGCGTGGCCGCTTCTCGGACAAGCCGTGCCAACAGGGTAACGCCAAGCGATGTATTGCCCGTCTGAAGCGCGGCCACATGCCGGGCGGCGTCATCGATGGCCTGGTGATGATGC
>CAYSCC010000418.1:0-1982 GCA_964429375.1 uncultured Chakrabartia sp. | reverse complement strand
AGGCAGATCGGAAGGCGGGCGATGTTTTGCCCAATTCCATCACTACGCGCACTTCTTCCGACATTGTCAGGCCAAGGCCGCCATATTCTGTCGGAATAGAGAGGCCGAACAGGCCCAGCGCCTTCATTTCAGCGATCACATCATCGGGGATTTCGTCACTTTCAGCCACCTGCGCTTCGAGCGGCCGCAGCCGTTCGGAGACGAACCTGCGGATCGTCTCGATCAACTGGTCAAGCGTGTCGGCATCCAGACCCATCTCAATACCCGTTCATGCTTGCCACGCGGTCTGCGTGGAAATAGCTGTCGCCAAAAAACTCATTCAGCGCCCGATCGCGTTTCATGTAAAGACCGATGTCATATTCATCGGTCATGCCTATGCCGCCGTGCATCTGAACACCCTCGCGAACCGCAAGATTGCAGGCCTTGCCCGTCTTTGCCTTGGCCGCCGCTACAAAAAGTTCCGCGCGGGGATCGCCATCGTCCAGCAAATGCTGGGCCTTGATCACGACCGACCGCGCACCCTCCATTTCCCCATAAAGGTGGGCAGCGCGATGCTGGAGCGACTGGAATTCCCCAATCAGTCGCCCGAACTGTTTGCGCTGTTTCAGGTAGGTGAATGTCATGTCCATGGCACCGCTGCCGACCCCCAGCATTTCAGCTGAGGCGCCGAGGCGGCCGGCATCAAGCAACCGCGACAGGGGGCCCCAGCCCGAGTCGACCGTCCCAATGACAGCATCAGCGTCAACCTGCACACCCTCAAACCTGATCCTCGACGAGAGCGAACTGTCCAGCAAGCGGTCTACATCCACACTGATGCCCGCGGCTTCGCGCGGGACTGCAAACAGGGTGATGCCCGCCTCTTCGCCAGCACTCCCCCCGGTGCGGGCAGAAACAAGGAGCAGATCGGCGATGTGTCCGTGAACGACGAATTGCTTCTCGCCAGAGAGCTTGAAGCCATTCCCCGAACGTTCTGCAGTCATTGCTGTGGCGGCCGGCCGGTGCTTTGGTCCTTCATCAATGGCAAGCGCAACAATGGCATCGCCTGCCGCAATCCTTGGGAGCCAGTGCGCCCGAATGTCACCATCCCCCTCCTTGAGGGCTTCGACGGCCACAACCGATGTCGCGAGAAATGGTGATGGCGTGAGGTTGCGTCCGATCTCTTCAAGGATGATCCCGGCTTCGACATGGCCGAGACCCAAGCCCCCGTGAGCATCCGGAACAAGGATGCCGGTAAAGCCCATCTCAGCAAACTGCTTCCACAAGTCCCTCGAAAGGCCTGTGGCATCCTTGCTGTCACGGAGTGAACGCAGATGTTTTACCGGCGCATTGTCAGCAAGGAACTGCGCAGCGGTATCCTTGAGCATTGCCTGATCGTCTGAAAGATAGAGTGCCATGTCTGCTCCTTACGCGCCTGGCATGTCGAGAATGCGCTTGGCAACGACATTGAGCATGACTTCGCTCGTCCCGCCTTCGATGCTGTTCGCTTTGGTGCGAAGCCAGGTTCGTGGCTTGCTCCCCCCATTGGATCGCGCGCTTTCCCATTCGAGGGCATCCGACCCGCCTGCCGACATGACCAGTTCATGCCGCTTCTTGTTCAGTTCCGTCCCGACATATTTCATGAGATTGGAATAGGCAGGGTGTGCCCTGCCCGTTTTCCATTCATCCATGAAGCGTTCGGAATGAGCCCTGAAAGCAATCGTTTCGACGTCAAACATTGCCATTTCGGCGCGGAGTATTGGCTCGTTTGCCGCTGCATCAGGAAAGGCCGCCCCAAGCGACGCCAGCCCTTCACCAAGGCCTCCGCCAGAGATCATCTCGCGCTCATGCCCCAGCAGATATTTTGCAACATCCCAGCCGCGGTTCAGTTCACCCACGATCTGGTGTTTGGGGACCTTCACATTGTCGAAAAACGTCTCGCAAAACGGGGAGCTGCCAGAAATCAGCAGGATGGGCTTGGTTGAAACGCCCGGGGTCGTCATGTC
>CAYSCC010000417.1:0-1992 GCA_964429375.1 uncultured Chakrabartia sp. | reverse complement strand
TCAAGACTCCGATGATGTGGTCGCTCGGGTTCATCTTCATGTTCACAGTTGGGGGCGTGACAGGTGTGCTGCTCGCCAATGGCGGCATCGATAACTACATGCACGACACCTATTATGTCGTGGCCCATTTCCATTATGTGCTGTCATTGGGTGCCGTTTTTGCTCTCTTTGCAGGGTTCACCTACTGGTTTGGCAAAATGACGGGCCGCCAGCTGTCCGAGCTCCTTGGCCAGCTTCATTTCTGGATTTTCTTCATCGGCGTGAACGTGCTGTTCTTCCCGCAGCACTTCCTCGGCCTGCAGGGAATGCCGCGCCGCATCCCCGACTATCCGGAAGCTCAGGCTTATTGGAACGCCATTTCGAGCCATGGTTATACGATCATGGCTGTCGGCATGATCTTCTTCTTCCTCAACATCATCTATGCGTTCGTGGCTGGGAAGAAGGCAGAAGACAATTACTGGGGCGAAGGCGCAACAACGCTTGAATGGACTCTTCCCAGCCCTCCACCGTTCCACCAGTTTGAGACTCTGCCGAAGATCGACTGATGGCAAGCGCTGCACCAGCAACCGCATCGGCTCCGTTGCCGGCCGACTGGCGTGACTTCCTGGCTCTCACCAAGCCGCGGGTCATCTTCCTTGTCGTCTTTACGGGGCTTTGCGGTCTGTTGGCTGCGCCTGGCGGGATACACCCTGTCCTCGGGTTTACGGCGGTGCTCTGCATTGCCTTGGGCGCTGGTGCTGCCGGGGCCCTCAACCAGTGGTATGAGTCCGACATTGATGCGGTGATGAAGCGCACGGCAAATCGTCCGATTCCGGCGGGCCGGATGGATCGCCAATCGGCACTCCATTTTGGCGTCGGGCTTGGCGCTTTTTCAGTCCTGCTGCTCTATCTGGCGACGAACCTGCTCGCCGCTGCTGTCCTCATGGTGTCGATCCTGTTCTATGTGATGGTCTACACAGTCTGGCTAAAGCGCAGGACCCCCCAGAATATCGTGATCGGCGGCGCGGCGGGCGCATTCCCGCCCCTGATCGGGTGGGTCGCCGTAACAGGCCAGCTTGATCTGCTCCCCATTCTGCTGTTCGCGCTCATCTTTCTTTGGACACCTCCCCATTTCTGGGCTCTGGCCCTGTTCATGGAAGCCGATTACGCAAAGGCTGGCGTACCGATGCTCCCAGTTGTTGCCGGGGAACGAGCGACACGGATCCAGATCTTCCTCTACACTGTTCCGATGGTTGCTACCGCACTTCTGCCGGTGGTGTTTGATCTTGTCGGGGCGATCTATGGCGTGACGACAGGAATTGCGTCCCTCGCTTTTCTGCTTCTGGCCATGCGCGTTGCGTTCCGCAAGGCGATCGCCGGCGACGGCATGAAGCCCGAAAAGCAGCTTTTCGGGTTTTCGATCATTTATCTTTTCGGGGTCTTTGCTGCCCTGGCTGTTGACAGGCTGGTACTCGCATGAACGAACAGGATGTGCGCAGTCGCCAGCGAGCGCGGGCCAAGGTCATGGCGGTGCTGCTGCTGGCGCTTGTCGTGCTGATTTACGGGATCAGCATAGCCAAGATGGTTGTCGCATCATGACCCCAATTGTGCGGACAGGACTGTTGGCCCTGGGCTTGGCAGGAGGCATGACAGGCCTGGGGTACGCGAGTGTGCCGCTTTATCGGGTTTTCTGCCAGGTTACCGGATTTGGCGGAACTACGCAGAAGGCTGATGCCGCGCCCGGCGCAGTTCTCTCGGGAAAGCGCGTTTCTGTGCGCTTCGATGCAAACCATGCTCCCGCCCTGCCCTGGAAATTTGTCCCGGAAAAGGCCAACGAACCGGTTATTCTTGGGGAACGTGAGATCGCGTTCTTTTCGGCAAAGAACCTCTCCGACAAGCCAATCACGGGCCGAGCGACGTTCAACGTCACTCCAACGCAGGCCGGCAAATATTTCAACAAGATACAGTGCTTCTGCTTTACGGAACAGACGCTTGCACCTGGCAAGCAGGTCC
>CAYSCC010000416.1:0-2002 GCA_964429375.1 uncultured Chakrabartia sp. | reverse complement strand
GCCGTCACGCCAGACAGCAATCGAACGGCAGCCTCGTCCCCGCCGGGCTCGTCAAAATAATGCGCAAGGGCGTAATCGGTCAGTCGCTTCAGGCTGGCATCATCCCCCAATGTTGCGAGGCGCTGGAAACTGCCAATTCGAATATGGCCATGACTCAGCCGGAAAAGCACAGCCGACCGTGTGGGGGATGGTTCATCCCCGCGATGAAGCGCCTCGCCCGTCTCGATGACGGAAAAGGTCTTGGATGTGTTGACGCCAAGTGCTTCCAGCATTTCGGTGGCAAGGATTTCCCGCACGGCCCCCTTGAGCGTCAACCGGCCGTCTCCGAACCGGGAATAGGGCGTCTGGCCTGAACCCTTTGTGCCAAGGTCAAGCAGCCTGCCTGCACCATCACGGAGCTGCGCAAACAGAAAGCCGCGCCCATCCCCGATCTCGGGATTGTATACGCGAAACTGGTGTCCGTGATACCGCAGCGCAAGCGGTGTCTCGATCGAACCGGGGATCGGCAAAAACCGACCGAAATGGGCAATCCACTCGTCGTCCGTCAAATCGGCCAGGCCCACGGTTTGCGCCCAGCGGTCATTGCGAAACCTGAGTATGGTTTCGGGGAAGTCGGCGCCTTCAACGGGATCACCGATAAAATCGGCAATGTCGAGAATGTCACGCGCGGGATGCATGCTGCCGGGTTGCGGAGATCGAATCATGGAGCGATATGGAAGCGATGGTCGTGCAGACGCAATATGAAGATGGGTATTGGTGGTCCAAGGATGGGCTGCGCCTTCATTATCGCGACTATGGCGTGCGCACCGATCGGCCGCCGATCCTGTGCATTCCCGGGTTGACCCGCAATGCGCGGGACTTTGCCCATGTGGCCGAGCGGCTAGCGGACCAGTGGCGGCTGATCTGTGTCGATCTCAGAGGGCGTGGCGAAAGCGGCTATTCCAAACTCCCGATGAGTTATGGTCCGCTGACCTATTTGCAGGACCTTGAAGATTTGCTCGAAACTCTCGGACTCGATCGTTTCATATGTTTCGGGACCTCGCTCGGCGGGCTGATGACGATGATGCTGGCGGCGCACCGCACGGGACGCATTGCCGGCGCGCTTCTCAACGATATAGGCCCCGTTATTGAAGAGGCCGGGCTTGCTCGGATTCGCGGCAATGTTGGAAAATCTGCCAGTTGGCCAAGCTGGATGCATGCCGCGCGATCCACAGCAATGGCTTTGGCCGTTGCCCATCCAGATTATGATCTTCCCCAATGGATCAGCCTGTCAAAGCGCCTCAACAGGTTGACGGCCCAGGGCCGCATTGTTCCTGATTATGACATGCGCATTGCAGAGCCGATGCGACACCCGGCAGAGCCGCTCGACCTATGGCCGGCATTTGAAGCCTTGCGCGGTGCACCAGTGGCTATCCTGCGCGGTGAACTGTCTGATATCCTGTCGGCTGCAACTGCAGCGAGGATGGCAGAGCGCCTGCCCAACGCGCGGCTTCATGTGGTGCCGCGCACGGGCCATCCTCCAGAGCTTGACGAACCGGAATCGATCCGTGCCATAGATGCGCTATTGGTCGCCGTGGAGGCCGCAAATGGGCGCTGAAAAAAGCAGGAGCATTTCTGGCCATCATGCGTATATGGGCCAATACGGGCAATTTCAGGAGTGGGGATGTTCAAGGGTCTGAAGCCGATAGTCTACCGCGGCCGAGAAGTCTGGCCGCTGATTGAAGGCGGAAAGGGTGTATCGGCAACAAACCATGCGAGCGCAGGAGCCTGGGCCGCTGCTGGGGGCATCGGTACCGTTTCGGCCGTCAATGCAGACAGCTATGATCCGACGGGCAAGATCATTCCGCAAATCTATGCAAGCCGCACACGGCGGGAACGGCATGAAGAGCTGATCCAGTATGGCATCGCCGGGGGAATTGCACAGGTTCAGCGCGCGTGGGAGCTTTCAGGCGGCGCCGGTGCGATCAACCACTACATTGACCGCGACATCGACGAGCTAATG
>CAYSCC010000415.1:0-2021 GCA_964429375.1 uncultured Chakrabartia sp. | reverse complement strand
AAGCTGCGTTGCCCGGGTCAAGGATGAGACGGGCGTACCTGACCTGACGTTTGTCGGATACTGTTTTGGGGGTGTCCTGTCCCTCCTCTGGGCAGCGCTCCATCCGGACGGCCCCTTGAAGAACCTTGTGACTTTCACGACTCCCGTGAATTTCAAGGGCATGGAGATGTTTCAGGCGTGGTCTGATAAACGTTTCTTCGACGTTGACAGACTGATTGCGACCCATGGCAACTGCCCGGCTGAAATGCTCTACTCGGCATTTGACTTGCTCCGGCCCGGCGCCAGGATTGCAGGCAACATCCGCCTTTGGGACAATTTGTGGAATGATGAATTCGTCAAGTCCTACAGGATGTTCGATCGCTGGGCGACAGACATGCTTCCCCTGGCAGGACGGTATTTCAAGGAAACAACTGAACAGCTCATGTGGGACAATGCCTTGTTCGAGGGTGGGATGGAGATCGCAGGCAGACCTGTCGATCTAGCCAGTATCACGGTGCCCTTCATGCACGTAGTTGCCGAGCATGATCACATTGTTCCCTATGAAGCATCCCGGCATCTGGTGCCAATGATTGGGTCGCAGGACAAGCAGGAGGTTGTCTTGAAGGGTGGCCATGTCAGCCTTGTGGCAGGAGCGAACGCAGTCAGGCGCCTGTGGCCGCAGCTTGATTCCTGGCTGCAGGAGAGAAGCCTTTGACTGTCGATCCGCTGGTCGTCGATTGTAATGGAATCGACATTGCCTTGACCCCATTCGAACCAGCCCACCTCGAAGCAATGGAGCGTTTTGCGCGATCGCTGCCTGCTCATGACCTGCTTTTCCTGTCCAGGGACATTCAGCACCCGAAAGTCATCGCCGCCTGGCTCGGGTCAATTGCCTCTGGCGACATCAGCAGCGTGGTTGCCCTTGATGGCAACCGCATAGTCGGCACATCGGCCATTGTGCGGGACCTGTTAGGCTGGTCCGCCCATGTAGCAGAAATTCGCATCCTTGTTTCGGAAGAGATGCGTGGCAGGGGGCTGGGTCGTGTTCTGTTGCAGCACAGTTTTTCTCAGGCAATTTCCAACGGCGCTGAAAAACTGATGGCGCGTATGACGCCTGACCAGCGGAGCGCGATTGCGCTGTTTGAGGAAATTGGCTTCCGGGGTGAAGCGATGCTTCGAGATCATGTTCGAGATCGTGATGGCAAAGTTCACGATCTTGCAATTCTCAGTCTCGACGTAGGTAGGAGCGCCGCTCAACTCGGTGCATTGGGGCTTGCAGATGCCTGATCGTGCGATGCTGGAAGGAATACGGATCGTCGACCTTTCGAGCGTGGTGTTTGGACCCTACGCCACGCAGATGCTTGCGGACATGGGTGCGGAAGTGATCAAAGTAGAGCCGAAGGGAGGGGAAACGTCTCGCTTCATCGGCAAACACGCAAAAAACAGGGGCATGGGGTCCCTGCACATGACATTGAATCGGGGCAAAAGATCAATCGAACTCGATCTCAAATCCGAAGAAGACGCGGCGCTGATGCGCAAGCTCTTGAAGACTGCGGACATCTTCATTCACAACGTACGCGGCAAGGCGATCAAAAAGCTCGGGTTTGATTACGAGCAGGTGCGGGGACTGAAGCCTGACATCATCTATGTCCATTGCACAGGCTTTGGCCAAAATGGTCCATATCGTGACCTGCAGGCGTATGACGATGTGATACAGGCAGCGACCGGCGTTGCCACCTTGCTTCCGCGCGCTGATGGCAATCCCAGACCGCGCTATTTTCCGTCACTTATCGCAGACAAGGTGGCAGGACATTATGGCGCACAAGCCATGCTGGCTGCCTTGATTCACAAATTGCGTACCGGCGAAGGCCAGCTCGTTGAAGTTCCCATGTTTGTGGCCTTTGCGACCTTCAACCTGACTGAGCATATGCAGGGTGCGACCTTTGATCCACCCAACGGCTCTTTCGGCTACCACAGACAGCTTGATCCCGGTCGCCAGCCATTTCCCATCTCGTGAAAACACGATGGCTCGCACTGTTTCG
>CAYSCC010000414.1:0-2038 GCA_964429375.1 uncultured Chakrabartia sp. | reverse complement strand
AGCGCTCGGTCGGCCAGATTCAGGCGCGCATCGGGATTGGGCAGTCAGCCTTGTCCCAACACCTTGGACGACTGCGCGAGCAGGGCATTCTGGGGACCCGACGAAACGGGCAAACCATCTACTACCGGATTGTCGATCCAGCCGCCCTGCGCATCATGGCCACGCTGGCCGAACTATTTTGCCCAACAGATGAAAGAGATGATTCATGACCAGAGCACTCGCCTCCATGTCTCCCGAAGAGGCTCGCCGCCGCATTGACGCAGGAAGCGCAATTCTAATCGATGTGCGGGAGTCTGATGAATTTGCACGCCGCCATGTCGCAGGCTCGCTTTCCCGCCCCTTGTCGCAATGGAAGACCGCAAACATCCCCTCGACACCCGGACAGGATGTCATCTTCACATGTCGGTCCGGCATGCGGACAGAGGGCGCCTGTGATCAACTCGCTGCACGGGTCTCGTCGCCAGCATTCATGCTGGAAGGAGGAATTGACGGCTGGGCCAGGACCGGTCTTCCGCTTGCCATAGACGAGCACGCTCCGCTTGAGATCATGCGTCAGGTCCAGATTGCAGCTGGACTCTTGACACTTGTGGGGGTCATTTTGGGCTTCACCGTCGCGCCGGGATGGTTCGGCCTGTCTGCCTTCGTTGGTGCCGGCCTCACGTTCGCGGGTGTGACCGGGTTTTGCGGCATGGCACGCCTGCTGATGCTCGCACCCTGGAACCGCCCGCGCAGTTTGGCATGAGACCGTGCAGGAGACCCTTCTTCTCGCTGCCGTCGGCGGCCTGCTGATAGGACTTCTGCTGACGGTCTTCGGCGGCGGAGGATCCGTACTTGCAACGCCGTGGCTGATTTATGTCGTTGGCGTATCTGACACCCATGTGGCGATCGGGACGTCGGCCGCTGCTGTCGCCGTGAACGCGGCAACCGGCCTTTGGGCCCAGGCCCGCGCTGGAACCGTCAAATGGCCATGCGCCATCGTATTTGCCATCGCAGGCCTCGCCGGCGCTCTGGCTGGCGCTCAAGCTGGCAAGTCGATCAACGGGTCAACTCTGCTTGATTGGTTTGCAATCGCCATGCTTGCCATCGCCGTGTCCATGGCCATTCCGAGGAAATCAGCCGGCGATCCCGGCGTTCGCCTCGCCCCGCAGATGGTCTTGAAGCTGGCGCCCGTGGGGTTCGCCGCGGGCCTGGCAGCGGGCTTCTTCGGTATCGGCGGCGGATTCCTGATTGCTCCGGGTCTCATGGCCGCGACCGGCATGACTCTTGCGAATGCTTCGGCTTCGAGCCTGGTGTCCGTGACCTTGTTCGGCGGCGCGACAAGTGCCAGCTATGCAGCGTCTGGCCAGATCGATTGGCCGTTGTTTGTCGCGCTGATCACGGGTGGATCGGGCGGCGCGGTGATCGGCGTGCCAGTGTCCCGCCTTCTCGCCACCCGGGCGACAACAGCCCGGCGGCTTTTTGCCCTGATGGTCGCCGCTGTTGCCATCTACATCTTTATCAAGTGATCAGAGCGACAGGGTCGCCAGCTGTGACGCACCACAGACACAACCCCCACTCAACACCAATCATCAGCAAATTTCGCCAACTTTTCGTATTTTCTTACGATTGAAATTTTGAAAAATACACGCTCAAGCGCAGATTTCCGCCAAAAATCGTAATTGGCACGGGTCCTGCATTTGCATTGGCATGACGGCAAATGCCGACAGTCAAGACACTCGAATGCAGGGAGACCTAAAATGAATACGTACAATGGCTTCAATCTTCGCAGCAGCGTTACCGCAGCCTTCGTCAGCCTCCTCATGGTCGCAGGAAGCATGATGTTCAGCGCAGCCTTCACCAATGTGCCCGCGCAGATCCAGGCCTACACGATCGTAACGCCCCAAGCGTAACGCCACGCCTACCCCGAGCCTGCCCCCCTTAGGCAGGACACTCTCTGGCCGGGAGCGCCCCTCGCCTCCCGGCCATTTTTTCAAGGCGCTCGACTCAGTTCGCGAAATCCCCCAGCAGTTCTGCCTGAACCGCCTCGTTCAAAATCGCT
>CAYSCC010000413.1:0-2040 GCA_964429375.1 uncultured Chakrabartia sp. | reverse complement strand
TGTCGAACGCATGTTCGCATGCATGTCCGCGCGCGCCGCGCAAACAATTCGCGACGAAATGGAAGAGCGCGGAATGGTCAAGCGCGTGGAAGTCGAAGAAGCGCAGAAGGCCATCATTGCAATGGCGCGACAGATGGCCGCCGAAGGCACGATCATGCTTGGCGGACCGGGTGACGAATATGTCTGACGCCCATTTCCATTCGATCCCTGTTGCAGCCGCGGCAGTGCCGCGAAACGGCTTTGTTCCCGGCAGTTTTGCCCGGACGAGCGTGAACCTGTCCGACAGTATGCATGCCAACGGGGCAACGCACACATCAACGGCTCCGGCTGATGAGTATGGCGCTGGTTTTGAGGACGGACGACGGGCGAGCGAGGAAGCGTTCGCTGCGGAACGGGCCTCTCTCCTCGCTCTGCTCGCGAAGGCCGATGCTCTGCGCCCGGAACCCAGTGAAGAACTCGCGATGCTGATTGGCGAAACCGTCTATCGGCTCGTTTGCGATATTGTGGGTCAGGTCGAAATTGATCGTGAATGCCTTGCGCGCCGTGCTCGCCAGGCTGCGGCCATTGTGGCTGAGTGCGACAATGCGCGCACACTGTGTGTGAATCCGGATGACGTAGCCCTGCTCGACGGGCTGGATTCGGCCCTGACAATTGTAGCTGATCCATCGCTCCCTCGTGGCGACCTGCGGATCGACTGTTCCGCCGGATGGATTGAACACGGAACGTCGCTGTATCTTGAGGCTCTGCGCAGCGAGCTTGGCCTTCTGGAGTCAGTCGCATGACCAGCCGACTGATGAGATCAGCCGAAGCCCTGATTGGCCAGACGGACATAGCCGCCTCTGCTCCCCGCCGGGTCGGCACGCTCGTTGCCCATGAAGGATTGATGCTGGAGGTTGAAGGGTTCGGCCAGCCTCTGGGTTCGACAGCGAAGGTCATGTCCTCAGCGCATGCGCCCGTTCGTGGCGAAGTCGTTGGCTTTCGGGGCAACCGCAGCATCATCCTGCCATTCGACGGTGACGTGCCATTCGTGGCCGGAAGCCGCGTTTTGCCGGATGGCGACGGCGGACTTGCTATCTGCGGATCCGGCCTGCTCGGCCGGGTCGTGGATGCGCATGGCGACCCGCTCGATGGGCGCGGACCAATTACCGGGCGCTTTTCCTGGCCGCTTGCCGGCCAACGCGCCAATCCTCTGCAGCGTGGCCGCGTAACGCGCGCGCTTGATATGGGTGTTCGCAGCATCAATGGCCTGTTGACCATCGGTCAGGGCCAGCGCGTCGCGATCATCGCCGGTTCGGGTGTTGGGAAATCCGTACTCATGGGCCAGATGCTCGCGGGTGCAGAGTGCGACGTGATGGTTGTCGGGCTGGTTGGCGAACGCAGCCGCGAAGTCAGCGACTTTCTGGAAACGAAGCTGACGCCGTCGATGCGCGCGCGGACTGCAGTCGTTGCGGTTCCGGCTGATCATCCCCCCTTGCTGAGGTTGCGCGCTGCAATGCGGGCGACAGCAATTGCCGAATATTTCCGGAATGATGGCAAGAACGTCTTCTTGCTGATCGACAGCCTGACGCGCGTGGCACACGCACAAAGGGAAATCGGGCTTTCACTTGGTGAACCGCCAACCATGAAGGGTTACCCCCCTTCAGCACTGGGGATCATCCCGCGCCTTGTCGAGCGCGCCGGGACTGATCGCGTAACTGGCGGCTCAATCACTGCAATCTACACGGTCCTTGCCGATGGCGGCGACAACGACGATCCAGTCGTCGACGCCGCTCGCGCGATTGTCGACGGGCATATTGTTCTCTCCCGCAGCCTTTCCGAACAGGGCATTTACCCGGCAATCGACGTATCGCGATCCCTGTCGCGCACAATGGTCGATGTTGTGGATGAGGATCATGCCGCAGCTGCTGCGCGATTTCGCCAGCTCTGGTCATTGTATGAAGAAAACCGGGATCTCCTGCTGATGGGTGCCTATGCCCCGGGCAATGATGCTGCGTTGGATGAAGCAATCAACCGCCGCTCGGACATGCTGACCTTCCTGCG
>CAYSCC010000412.1:0-2049 GCA_964429375.1 uncultured Chakrabartia sp. | reverse complement strand
AAAAGACGAGTTGCGCGCCCCAGGCACGCGTCGCTTCGATCTTGATGGTTGGAGCATCCCTTGGAACAACAATTGTTGCAGCCACACCCAACTGCGCGGCAGCCCAAGCGACTCCTTGCGCGTGGTTGCCACTTGAGAAGGCCACGACGCCCAAGGCCCGTTCTGCCTCCGAAAGGTCCGTCAGCCTGTGCCAGGCACCCCGGAGTTTGAAGGCGCCAACCGGCTGCAACGAATCGGCCTTGGCCCAGACTTGCACTCCGCCGATCTCGAAGTTCTTGACAGGGGTTGGCGGCAGGACGGCCGAGATTTTCCCATATGCGCGCAAAACGCCCGGAAATGCTGGCTTTCTGGCCGAAGACGACACCTCATTCATGGCCCAACATTTGCCGATGCAGTTCTGCTTTACAAGGGGGGTCGCAGTTCATATATCGCCTGCCGCTGCCCCAAGGGGACTTCCAATAACCGTAAGGCAGCCTTGTTTGAACTGAATCCATTTGGAGGTCCCTTGAATTGCACACGCACCATAGCGCGCTGGGGCTAGCGACCGCCCTGCGACCGGCTCAACCGGTCACGCTCATCCGTCCGCATGCCGCGATGCGTGCCGCCCGCTTCTTTGTCGAGAAGTTTCCGGGCAAGGCACTCTATGCCGTGAAGGCCAATCCGTCCCCGGATTTGATCCGACTCTTGTGGGAAAGCGGAATAACGCATTTCGATACCGCCTCTCTCAATGAAGTCCGTCTTGTTCGGCAAGTCGCGCCGGAAGCGACCTTGTGCTTCATGCACCCGATCAAGGCAGAAGAAGCGATTGCAGAAGCCTATTTCCAGCATGGCGTGCGCACCTTCTCTCTCGATTCGCTTGAAGAGCTGGATAAAATTGTCCGTGCGACCAAAGGCGCGACTGACTTGGCACTGTGCGTTCGCATTCGGGTGTCTTCGGAACACTCCAAGCTTAGTCTGGCTGCGAAGTTTGGCGCTGATCCTGCTGAAATAAAACAGCTATTGATTGCCACTCGTCAGATCGCGGATGCATTGGGCATCTGTTTTCATGTCGGTAGCCAGGCAATGTCGCCGGCAGCCTATGTCGAGGCCATGGAACGGGTCCGCGCGGCAATCGTCGCGTCTGCCGTGACAGTGGATATTGTCGATGTGGGCGGCGGATTCCCCAGTGTCTATCCGGGGATGGAGCCGCCAGCGCTCGAAGAATATTTTGATGCGATCCATCGCTCGTTTGAGGATTTGCCAGTCAGCTATTCGTCGGAACTGTGGTGCGAGCCCGGTCGGGCCCTGTGCGCTGAATATTCTTCGCTGATCGTTCGCGTCGAACGGCGGCGCGGCGATGAACTCTACATCAACGACGGGGCTTATGGCGCTCTGTATGATGCCGCCCATGTCGGCTGGCGCTTTCCCGTCCGCCTTCTTCGGGAAACGCAGTCCGAGGCGCGCAACATCGAGTTCAGCTTCTATGGGCCGACTTGCGACGATGCCGATCACATGGCTGGCCCCTTTCTTCTGCCGGCAGATGTCGGTGCAGGCGACTATATCGAGATCGGAATGCTCGGAGCGTATGGCTGTGCAATGCGTACGGGGTTCAATGGGTTTGGCAACGGGGATACATTTGTCGTCACTGATGAACCTATGGCTTCGCTCTATCTGGAAGTATTTGAGAGCGCGAGGCATTCAAACGTCGTGACACTCTGACTTGACTGATCCGATTTGAGGCAAGGCCGGCACCGGACATGGCCTTGCCCCGGCGGAATTTCTGATCCATTCCCACCACTGGCTTCACCCGCAAGCGGGTCATCGACGCTTGGAGACAATTTGCATGAATACGCCCCAGATCAACGCGCAACGCAAGGCAGAGCTGCTGTCAAAAACAGTCGAGCATATCGACATCAAGAGTTTTGATGCTCGCCCCATCATTGATGCGATGGGCAAGATGAGTTTTACCAGCCGCGATCTTGCGCGCGCGACTGGCATCTACAACCAGATGCTCAACGATCCGGCCTGTTCGATCTTCCTCGTGATTGCCGGATCCACCTCGGCAGGCGG
>CAYSCC010000411.1:0-2051 GCA_964429375.1 uncultured Chakrabartia sp. | reverse complement strand
AACATGGTCTAGTTACAGACTGATAATCGTGTTGCGAGAAGGTGCGGGGATGACGGACATCGATTGGGCTGTTGCAGCACTTCCCATTGTGCTTGGCTATGTGCTGGGGTCTATTCCTTTTGGCCTGATCCTTACCCGGCTGACGGGAGCTGGTGACCTCCGGTCGATCGGATCAGGAAACATCGGTGCAACAAATGTCTTGCGGACCGGCCGAAAAGGTCTGGCGGCGGCCACTTTGGTGCTGGATATGGCCAAGGGATCAATCGCTGTGTTCGTTGGGCAATATTTTGGGTCTGACTATGGCATCGCGGCGGGCTGCGCAGCATTCCTTGGGCACGTCTATCCGGTCTGGCTGAAATTTCGTGGCGGGAAAGGCGTGGCAACCATGTTGGGCGTGACGCTTGCCCTCCATTGGGGGCTCGGCCTCACTTTCGCGGTCGTCTGGCTGGGGGCCCTTGCCGCAACACGAATTTCGTCTGTTGGTGGGATGGCTGCCGCAATTTCTGCGCCGATTGCCGCGTCATTGATTGGTCGCCCCGGACTTGGCTATGCCTTGCTTGTCTTGGCATTGATTGTGATCTGGAAGCATAGCGACAATATTGGCCGCCTGATCGAGGGCACCGAACCAAGGGTTGGCCGTTCCGGAAAATGACTGATTCAGGACAGGAGTTGCTGGATCGGCTTCGGCTTATCCGCTCGGCGAATATTGGCCCAATAACCTATTTCCAACTCATGCGGCGTTTCGGCACGGCACGGGCGGCGCTCGAAGCCATTCCCGGGCTGGCATCCAAAGGCGGCGGCAAGGCGCCCAAGCTGGCTGACATGGCAGACATCGTTCGCGAAGTTGAAACCGTTGACAGGCTTGGGGCCCGGTATCTTTTTCTGGGGCAGGGACTTTATCCGCCGCTTTTGGCTGAGATTGATACGGCACCGCCGGCATTGATCGTCCGCGGCGATCTTGCTCTGCTCGAAAGGGCATCAGTTGCCATCGTTGGCGCGCGCAATGCATCGGCGGCCGCGGTTCGGTTCGCCAGAACCTTGGCCCACGATCTTGCCGCAGCCGGAGTCAATGTCGTTTCCGGGCTGGCTCGCGGCATCGATACGGCGGCTCATCAGGGAGCCCTGTCCAGTGGCGGAACAACCGGTGTCATTGCGAGCGGCATTGATATTGCCTACCCGCATGAGAATGCAGGTCTTCAGGAGATGGTTGCAACGCAGGGATTGCTGATTGCGGAGCAGCCGCCTGGCCGGGAGCCGCTCGCTCGCCATTTCCCGTTCCGCAACCGGATCATTGCGGGCATGACACTGGGGACAGTGGTTGTCGAAGCAGCACCAAGATCAGGCTCCCTCATCACCGCGCGACTTGCAAATGATGCAGGCAGAGAAGTCATGGCCGTACCGGGATCACCTCTCGATCCGCGGGCCCAGGGTTGCAACCTGCTGATCCGCGACGGGGCAACACTCATTCAGTCTGCGGCGGACGTGCTCGAAATGATACAGCCAATGGCTCGAAATCGGTTGCGCACGCCCGATCAGGCCTTTCGTGGTGAACCAGACCCGACAGATGCGAACGACGGCGATCGGGCGGCCATTCTTTCCCTGCTCAGCCCGACGCCTGTCGCGATTGACGAAATCATGCGCCAGGCCGCGATCCACCCGTCAGTGGTACAGCTCGTGCTGCTGGAACTTGAAATTGCAGGACGACTGGAGCGCCATGCAGGAGGCCGGGTTTCATGCGCTTGACAGGGCAGGAGGGTGGACCCCACCCTCGCGCGTGCACGTGAGGGGAATAGTTCGGAACAATGAAGCTTGTTGTCGTAGAGTCGCCCGCCAAGGCCAAAACAATCGAAAAATATCTGGGGCCGGGGCATCGCGTCCTCGCATCATTTGGCCATGTTCGCGATCTTCCGCCCAAGGACGGGTCCGTCGATCCGGACGATGGTTTTGCAATGATCTGGGACACCTACCCTGACAAGGCGAGGCAGCTGAAGGCGATTGCTGACGAGGCCAAGAGTGCGGAGTCCCTGATTCTGGCAACGGACCCTGACAGG
>CAYSCC010000410.1:0-2061 GCA_964429375.1 uncultured Chakrabartia sp. | reverse complement strand
GAAGTCAAAGTCCATCTGTGCGTCGGCCTTGCGGGTCAGCATGGTGAACCGAACAACATCCTTGCCAACTTCACGCACAACATCGGCGAGCGTCACGAAATTGCCCGCACGCTTGGACATCTTGATGGGCTCTCCGGAGCGGAGCAGGCGCACCATCTGCACAAGTTTCACATCGAACTCGACCCGGTTATCCGTCAGTGCCGCAACAGCGGCCTTGATGCGTTTGACGGTGCCGGCATGATCCGCCCCCCAGATATCGATCAACATGTCTGCCTTTTCGGCCTTCTGGAAATGATACGCCATGTCCGCACCGAAATAGGTCCAGCTGCCATCCGATTTCCTGATGGGGCGGTCCTGATCGTCGCCGTACCGGGTCGAGCGGAACAGCGGCAGCATGACCGGCTCCCAATCTTCGGGGGTTTCGCCCTTGGGCGCTTCAAGGAGTCCGTCATATACCAGATCCCGTGCGCGAAGGGTCGCTTCGGCTGCCTCAGGCTTTTTGGCTTTCTGTACGGCTGCCTCAGATGCGAACAGGTCATGATGGATGCCCAGTAGCGCCAGATCAGCCCGGATCAGGTCAAGCATTTGCGCGACAGCGGTTTCGCGGAACAGCTCCAGCCATTCGCTTTCCGGTTTGCCGACAAAACGCGGACCGTGATCCCGTGCGAGCTTTTGCCCGACGGGGATCAGATAGTCTCCGGGATACAGCCCCTCGGGAATGTCGCCGATCGATTCCCCCAATGCCTCCCGATACCGCATGTGGACAGAGCGGGCCAGAACATCGACCTGCCCTCCCGCATCGTTCACATAATATTCGCGCGTGACAGCGTATCCCGCAAATTCGAGGACGGAGGCGAGAGCATCGCCCACCACTGCGCCGCGGCAATGCCCCATGTGCATCGGGCCGGTGGGGTTGGCAGAAACATACTCGACGTTCACACGCTTTCCCGCCCCAATGCTTGACCGTCCGTAGTCGGGACCCAGCCGGGCGATTTCAGCGAGTTCATTCCGCCAGCTGCTGTTTTCCAGTTTGAGGTTGATGAAGCCGGGCCCGGCGATGTCTGCCGAGGCGACTTCGTCGAACGCCCTGAGCTTGGCCACAATCAGATCCGCCAAAGCACGCGGGTTTGTCCCTGCGGGCTTTGCCAGAACCATGGCGGCGTTGGTTGCCAGATCTCCATGGGAGGGATCCCGCGGAGGCTCCACAGTGACTGCGGCACGCGAAATGCCTGCCGCTAACGCTCCCTCGGCTTCAAGCGCATCCAGTGCGGTATCGAGATGGGCGGCGAAACGGGCGTAAAGGGTCACAATCTGGCTTTCGAAAACGAGCACGATTTTGGGCGAAAGGCGCCCTTATCCCATCGAGGGCAGTCGGCGCAACACGTGTCGGCCCCTGGCCCGTTCGGGCCTTCCGCAATGCGGGCTCGGCAACGGGTGAGGGGTCAGCGCCGTCCGGCTAGGGACAGCATGTCCCGATTTTCGAGAATGCGGACCCCGCTGCCGATTTCGCCAAGAGCCGCAGCCATCGCACTCGCCACGTCCTCGGCTGCGATTGACCGATATTGATCAAAGACGTGTGGCGTCAGCAGATCAGTCAGGGGGCTGAAAGTCATCATGATCGACTCTCCCGGTCGCTTCGCTCCGGTTCGGTTTCCGCGCAGCAGGCCCGGCCTGAAAATGTCAACCTGCTCAAACCCCGCAGCCAATGCCGCGGCTTCTGCCTCTCCCTTCGTCCGAAGAAAGAAATTCCTCGCCTTGGGATCGGCGCCGACAGAGCTGACCATGAGGAAGTGACGTGCACCCGCAGCTTTCGCAGACACGGCAAAATCGCCAACCGCATCACGATCAACCGATGCGAAGGCCGCTTGTGACCCGGCAACCTTGATTGTTGTGCCAAGGCAGCAGATTGCCACATCACAAGGCGACGTGCGCACAAGCGCAGGCCATTCGGACATTGGGCCAATGTGTTGAATCGCTTGGGATGGCGCAGCATCTGCAGCGCGACGGCCAACCAGGATGATTTCGTGAGCAGAAAGTTTCGGGACCAGAAGGCTTCCTACA
>CAYSCC010000409.1:0-2064 GCA_964429375.1 uncultured Chakrabartia sp. | reverse complement strand
CATTGCGCTTCCTTTTCTGTTCAAGAGCAGCATTGCGGCCAATGATGCCCTCGGTGAGGTTCGTTTGAACATCGTGCGCAAGTCCACTGCCGAGCTTGGACTGAACGGTTCGGAATCGAGGGCCTTTGATGCCGTTTTCAAGGCACTGGACAATGACGCGCAGGTTGCCGGTTCCTTCTTGAACATTTCCACCGGAAGCGGAGTCCGCAAGGCGCTCCAGCAGATGCTGCCAGATCATGCCGGTGGCGTCTTCGAAGCTGTGACACAGGGTTCGAGGGCCACTGCACGATTCCTGAATGATCCACATTCCCCGTTCAGCGATCAGGGAAGCTGGGGGTTCTGGCTTCAGCAAGTCGCTTGGGGAACCTCGAAAAGTCTGGGTAATACTGCGGCTTATGACATTACAGGCTGGGGTGTTGCGGGCGGTGCAGAAGCCAAGGCCGGGGCAATCGGCAATTTTGGATTGTCTCTGGCCTATCTGGCTGGGCGGGATGCGGATGGAAGCAACGCAAACGAAGTCAATTCAAACCAGTATGAGGTTGCTGCTTATTGGAGAGCACATTGGGGAAATCTTCGAGCTCATGCACGTGCCTCTGCAGCGCAGATCGGGCTCCGCGGATCACGAGCCTTCACGGGGAGCAACGCTGGCCAAACTGTGGATCGTCGCGCCACCTCAAGTCGTGACGGACAGCTTTTTGGCGCGGCAGCAGGATTATCATACGAACTGTCGCTGGCGAAACGGTTCAGCATCCGTCCAAGTGCATCAATTGACTACTACCGGCTTCATGAAAAAAGTTATGTGGAAAAGGGCGGTGGCACGGCACTCAATCTGAGCGTGGCAGGCCGAACGAGCGATGAAATGGCTGTCAATGGGACAGTCATTGCCGGGCTCGACCTTGGCAGCAAAGATCCTGATGCGACATGGTTCCGAGCCGAGATTGAAGGCGGGCGTCGGCAGATCGTTGGAGGGCATATAGGATCAACAACGGCGCATTTCACAAATGGCCAGAACTTCGTGTTGCTTCCCGAAGAGCGCACGAATGGTTGGGTGGGTGGCCTGCGCATGTCTGGCGGCACACAGGGCTTTCTGCTTGGCGGAGAGTTCAATGCAGAGGAACAGCAGGGCCGCGTTGCGTTGGGCCTGCGCGTCACGCTGGCGATCGGCCTGTAATTTACCGGCCCGACCGTGCTCCATGCGCATTGCAGACTTGTAAAAAGTCTGCAATGCGCGCTGCCACCGAGATGAAATCCGCATGATCAAGGCGGCTTTTTTCAGCGGAAAGGGAGCAAATGAACGTAGCAGAAGCTGTAATGACAAGGCGATCAGTGCGATCGTTTACGAATGAACCCGTTTCCCTTGAGACGCTTCAGCGTGTCCTTGAAACGGCTCGTTGGACACCGTCCGGCTGCAATTTCCAGCCTTGGGAAGCCACCGTTCTCACCGGCACGCCGCTCAAGGCCTTGCAGGATGTTCTGCTTCGAAGCGCGTTTGATGCTCCGCTCGAATATGACTTCAGCGCCCCTGGGCAGGTTGAGAAATATCAGGACCGGCTCCGCAGGGTCGGCGCTGCCATGTACGGCGCGATGGGGATTTCACGGGAGGATGATGATACGCGCGCGAGCTTTGCAAAAGCCAATTGCGTTTCGTTCGGCGCACCGGCCTTGCTCCTGTGCCATTTTCCCAAAATGATGAAAGAACCGCAGTGGTCAGACGTGGGCATGTGGCTGCAAACCATCATGCTGTTGCTTCGGGGCGAAGGGCTGGATAGCTGCCCGCAGGAGTACATGGGGCTCTACGGTCGTACCATCAAGGCGCATCTCGGCCTGTCTGATGATACCATGCTGTTTTGCGGTCTTGCGATCGGCAAGCGCGATGCGGCTGCGACCGTGAACGAGTTTGAACGCGAACGCGTGCCGCTCAGCGAACAGGTAAGGTTCCTCGGCTTCGGCAATTGAGTTTGGCTGTTTGACATAGCGCAAAGTCTTTGCGTGAATCACGTCTAGGATCGGGGTCTCAGAAAAGAGGATGTCCCCGGCCATGACCCATCGCACCCATGACTTGCA
>CAYSCC010000408.1:0-2076 GCA_964429375.1 uncultured Chakrabartia sp. | reverse complement strand
CGCTGGTTCCGCCCAGCAGATCGGGTTGGCCGGACAAGGGTGTGGTGCGGACGCCATCAGACGTCACACCATATCTGGCCAGTGACGTTTCAAACGTGGGCAGAATTCCAAATACCCCAATTGACCCAGTAATTGTCGACGGCTCGGCAAAGACCTTGTCCGCTGCTCCGGTGACCCAATATCCTCCGGACGCCCCGATGTTCGCCATTGATGCGACAACCGGCAAGCCTCTGGCCTTGGCTTCTGCAAGGGCGAGCCTGATCCGTTCTGCGGCAAGGGCCGACCCTCCCGGTGAGTCAATCCTCACCACCAGGGCCTTCAGGTCATTCCTCGACAAGGCATCGGTAACGAGGTTGGCAATCGTATCGCCCCCGGCCGTTCCGGGTGGCGCATTCCCGTCAACCATGTCTCCCGCAATTGTCACAATTCCAATCTTGTGGCCGCCATGCGACGGCGGATGGGCGGCAAGATATTCGCCGAGGCCACTATTGCGGAAATTGCCGGCCGGGCCGTTCTTATCCCCACCCACAATCGTGGCCACCCTCTTCCCGAAGGCAATCTGGCTCCCAAGCCTGTCCACCAGTCCGGCAGACAGGGCAGCCTGCGACAGGCTTCCCCGAGCGGCCGCAAGCACTGCAAGCGGGTCTCCGGCAAAGGTTGCGATTTGCGCTTTCGGTCGGGCCCTGGAAATGTTTTCCTTCCAGTTGGTCCAGAGCGCTCCTGCTAGAGCCTCGTTCGCCGCGCGCGCCTCAGGCGACTGTTCACTGCGGGTATAGGGCTCAACGAACGACTTGAATTTGCCCGCACGATAGACGTGCACCTTGACACCCAGGCGTTCGAACAGTCCCTTGAAATAGGGGCGAGAGCCGCCGGGCCCGGCGAAGGCCGCCGCACCCATTGGATCAAGCCAGATTTCGCTGGCGTGCGCGGCAAGCATGTATGAGTCGTCAAAATATCCCGCGGCAAAGGCAAGAACAGGCTTTCTGGCTGCCTTGATGCGGTCAAGCGCTTCGCCAATATTCTCAAGCGCGACCTGTCCGCCCCCCTGGAATCCTTGGAGGTCAAGCACAACGACCTTGATATCATCGTCGGTCTCGGCGACCCGCAAGGCATGAAGGATATCCGAAAGCTGGTACTGCCTGCCAACAGGCGACTGACCAAGGAGCAGTTCGCGCGGATCTATCGCTTCGCTCTGTTCAACAATCGGGCCATCGAGAGAGAGCAGGAGCGCCCCATCGTCTCCACCTTGCGGATTTGGTTGCGAGGACAAGGCCGCAAACAGCAGCCCAAAGAAGCCCAGCATGAGCATCAGGACAAGGCCGTCCTTGATCCCGACAAGCAGTGCCCAGGCACCTTTGACAAGTTTCATGAGAACGCCTTTTACAGAAACGGAGCCATCATCAAGCGTTAGGGGAGCTTGGGTCGGCTGTAAACCGATCGACGTACTACCAGCGGATGAGTCGCGGCACGACCAGGCGGCCAAGGGCAGCACAAAGCATGATCGCGCCAGTGTACCAAAGGCCAACATAATAGACCGATATGCTTGAGCAATGCAGGCCATAGGCAAAGGCTGCAAAGCTGCCCGACGCAAGACCCACCAACCAGCCAATGCGGTTCAATGCCGTCGGTGCGCCGCGCCGCAGCCAGAGCGTCAATCCCGCTCCGATCATCACCCCGCCGCACAGGCTGATGCCAAGGCACCAGGGCCCATCCACAGAAAACAGGACGTCCATTGGAAAGCCGTCACCCGAAAGGGAGAGGACCAAGCTGGTGACAGGAAAGAGCGAAGCTGCGGCCAATGCCCAGCGCCAGCCAGTGCTGCTTTGCCCAACGCCGGGGCGTGCAGAGGCCACAACTGCAGCAAGGGATGCAAAGCCAAGCAGAAGAAGCATCCCTTCCCGCATCATAACAACCGGATGCGGATCACCCGCCACAACATCCGGTCGCAATCCGAAAAGCGCCGCGACGATCGCGACCACAACAGCAGCGGCGACGAGCGTGATGAGGACCCCTCCCCGGGGTGAAACCGGACGAACCGGCTCGAGGTCAGCGACCAGCGTTTCGATATCAATCGTC
>CAYSCC010000407.1:0-2077 GCA_964429375.1 uncultured Chakrabartia sp. | reverse complement strand
GCACCCAGCACTGCAGCGGCCTTCTTGGCCTCATCAGGAATGCCGAGGGCAAGATAGGCCTCCGTCAGCCGCATCAGGGCCTCAGGCGTGTGGCTGGTGCTATCGTACTTGTCGACAACGGTACGGAAACGGATCACGGCGGCGAGCCAAAGGGCGCGGCGTTCATAGAAACGGCCGATTTCCATTTCCTTGCCAGCAAGGTGATCGCGAATGAGATCGACCTTGAGGCGGGCATCTGCGGCATAGCGAGATGTTGGGTAACGCCGGATGAGTTCGCCCATGGCATCAAGGGCTTGTTGCGTGATCTTCTGATCGCGGGTCACATCCGTGATCTGTTCATAATAGTTCAACGCGATCAGGTAATAGGCATAGGGCGCATCGCGATTGCCCGGATGGATCGAGAGGAATCGCTGCGCGGAATTGGTGGATTCGGTAAAATCCCTCGCCATGTAATAGCTGAAGGCACTCATCAGCTGGGCACGGCGGGCCCACACGGAATAGGGGTGCTGGCGTTCCGTTTCGTCAAACAGGGCGGCTGCAAGCTTGAACTGACCCCGATCGAGCCGCTCTTTTGCAGCAGTATAGAGCGTGTCCACGTCCCGTGCGACATAAGCCGTATCACGCTTGGTTCCGTTGCGTGCACAGCCAGCGAGGGGAAGGATGACGGCAAGGGCTGCAATCAGGGCGACGGACTTTGAAGGAACAATGCGCATGGTCGTGCGTCTTAGCTGCTGCATGGCAGTTCGCCAAGTGCGCAGATTATGTTACTTAACCCTTTTCCGGTAAGGCCGCTCACCATGGCTAGCACGCGCCTTGAGACGATCCGCGTTGAAAAGCCCTGGGGGCGACGTCGACTCTGGCCGGGGTTCGATGACCCCCTGCCGGATGGGCAGCCGATTGGCGAGATATGGTTCGACGCATCGGGCCGGCAGGAACCGGAACTGCTTGTCAAATATCTGTTCACAAGCGAACGACTGTCTATCCAGGTCCATCCCAACGATGCACAGGCCCGCGCCAAGGGCTATGCGCGCGGCAAGGATGAAGCATGGGTTATCCTCGATGCGCAGACGGATTCCACAATTGCTTTGGGGACAGTGCGCCCGCTTGGCAGGGAGGAATTGAGACAGGCAGCATTGGATGGAAGCCTCGAATCCCTCATGGACTGGAAGCCTGTTGCAGCGGGCGACGTGATCTATTCGCCGGCCAACACGATTCATGCCATTGGTGCGGGGATCACGCTGATCGAGGTGCAGCAGAATGTTGACCTGACCTACCGGCTTTATGACTATGGTCGTCCGCGCGAACTTCATCTTGAAGAGGGAATTGCGGTTGCTGATCCCGTGCCCTTTGTCGTTCAGGTGATTGAGGAAACGCCCTCAGCAGGGCGCCAGGTCCTTGCCAATACGGACAAATTCTCACTCGAACGCTGGACCTGGTCGGGCGCTCGCGCACTGAGCCTGGAAGGCACTGGCTGGCTCGTGCCGGTCAGGGGAGGAGGGCACGCGGACGGCCAACGGTTCCGTGAAGGCGAATGCTGGGTAATTGAAGGCCGAACCCAATTATCCGTCGACCCGGGCAGCGAGCTTCTGTTTGCGAGTCCGCAGCCCTATGTGCTCGATTGATTGACTGGCTTTCGCCAGGCCGCTTGCCCAAACTCAATGTCTATTTGACAAAACCCTCGGTCTTCACATTCCGCGCGTTTGTGCCTTGCTCTCCAGTAGGAACGAAGCTGTCGGGCCCGACCTTCAGCCAGATCAGCACGGGGTTTGAAATATAAAAGGACGAAAAAGTCCCGATCACGATGCCAAGCAGCATGGCCGCGGTGAAACCGAAAATTGTGTCTGGTCCGACGAACAGTAGGATCGTCAGCGTAATGATGAGGGAGAGCGATGTCGTCACCGTCCGGCTCAAAGTTTCGTTGGTTGAAAGATCGATCAACGATTCCATGTCCATCTTGCGGTATTTCCGCAGATTTTCCCGGACGCGGTCATAAACCACGATCGTGTCATTCAGCGAATAGCCGATGATCGTCAAAATTGCGGCGATCACATTCAGGTCAAACTGCAATTGGGTCACC
>CAYSCC010000406.1:0-2079 GCA_964429375.1 uncultured Chakrabartia sp. | reverse complement strand
TATCGGCGATGGTTTCGGCAATGTGATGATCAGTCGGGAAGTTTCCCTTTTCGGTTACGATTTCACTGCGCGTTGGCTGCGATCGAACCAGTGCCGAAAGGATCTTGTAGAGATTGACAGAGGTGGAGTCAGCAACGATCACTTCACCAGGTTGTGCGCCGATGAGCGTGGCAATCTTGTTCCCGACCCGCGCAGGTGCCCCGATCCAGTCATGATCGTTCCAGCTCCGAATGAGGGAACGTCCCCATTCCTCGTTTACCGTCATCTCCAGCCTGGCCACTGTCTGCGCGGGCAGGGGACCAAGAGAATTACCATCCAAATAGATGATGTCTTCAGGCAAGGCGAACAGGTGCCGACGATGCGGGAATGGATCTGCATCGTCCAGAGCGCGGGCATCCATCAGGGTCGGGAATGTGGCCGCCATTTCAGTCTGCTGGCAACCCAAGGGCTTTCCGGATTTCAACGACTGCTGCTGCCCATGATGATGTTCCGGGCGCGATGAGTTCCACATGGCCTTCGTCCGGCACGGTTACGCGTTGCACGCCTGCTCCATGCTTTTGCGCCTTGGCTGCATAGGCCTCTGCAAAGGAGGGGGGCGCAATTCTGTCCCTGCTCGCATTGATCAGAACCTGCCGCGAGGAAAATGGGAACATTGCCGCAGGTGAGGTGTCCGCATAGGGATCGGAGCGCCCTTCGCCCGCCAAGCCCACAAGGCGTCGAACCGGTTCTGCTCCACATGTGTCTCCCGGCGGCACTTGGGCGGCCTCCAGATCCGGCAAGCCGCCGAGGCTGATTGCCGCGGCAATCGGCAATGGCGTGGTGCTGTAAAGTCGGCTTGACCGGGAAATCCTTTCACGCGCCGCAAGCCACAGGGCCAGGTGACCGCCAGCTGAATGGCCAACCGCGACAACGCGTTGTGTCGCCAGACCATATTTGTTTCCATGTTTGCGCAACGCCTCTGAGGCCGCAATTACGTCGAGAAACGTGCCGGGATAGCCGCCTCCATCACGATCGACCCCGCGATATTCGATGTTCCAGACCGCAATGCCACGCGTGCGAAGATCGTCGGCAATGTAGTTCATGATGCTCGCATCAGCGATGTCGGTTTGCCAGCACCCCCCATGGACCATCAACACTACTGGGTGAGGGGCATTTCCCCTTGGCAGCCAGAGCTCAGCATACTGTAGCGGATCTGCACCATAAGGGATCCGCACATCGGCCTTGGGTCGCGGTCGCTCGAGAAGGTCCGCCCATTGCATCGTGGCGCCAGCTGAAACTCCGAGCGATGCAATGGAAACACACGCCACACAAAGGCCGCCCAGCCATTTCCACAAGGTCATCCGCATTGACTTGTCACTCCTTTGGTCAAGGGTTGGGCAGGGCACACAAGGCCGCATTGTCACCAAGGAATACACCCGTTTGCAAGCACCGGATGTGCCATGTTGGGCTTTGGCCTTGCCTGCTGGTCTCGCCCCGCTGCAATCATCCGTTGCTTGAAGTTCAGAAATCCGTCCGCGTTATGCTGTAGTCGCGGTGTGGACGGATGCCTCGGTTGCCTTGAATTGAAGGGGCAGGCCCGACCGGATAACCAGTTCCGCGAGCTTCTGGCCCGAAAGCCATGCGCATTCGACTCGGGGGCCGATCAGCCAATCCCCGCATACACCGAGGCTGTTCACCGAGTTCCAGAGAGCACCATCGCCTGTCCCCGACGAAAGTGCATAGCGCCAGCGGTGGGCAGATCCGCAGAGCAAGTCAGGCAGCGGCGCACCGACAGCAGTCCGGAATGCGGCTTCGAGCACATCCCGGACCTTGCCTGGCTCCAGCTTCTGATGACCGGCTGACCAGGTCGCATTGGCCTGGATCACCCAGCATTCCGGGCTACCGCGCCCCGGCTTCGCACTATTCCGGGCTGCCCAGGCAATAGGGCCAAAATCCCTCAGGATGTCCTGTGATATCGGAACTCGACCTGCAAATGCGAACATGATGGACCAGCAAGGTTGCGACCGCGCACCAATCGCTGTGCGCGCCAGTCCAAAATCATGCAGGGACAGAATTGGCGCAGCCTGCTCGGCCGGCGTC
>CAYSCC010000405.1:0-2080 GCA_964429375.1 uncultured Chakrabartia sp. | reverse complement strand
TGGAGCGTTTCGACGTTTTCGCTGCCTTGCCGCAGCAACCCTTTCCCGGTGGACGATGGCTGGCCCGGCCGCTCGCGACTTTGGGGCTGCTCTGGTATGCACTAAGGGACCGACTATGATTGCCCGAAGCCGCATCGACGCCATGATTGCCGATGAATGCGCACGCTTTGCCCAATCGAAGCCCGCTTCGTCAGAACTGGCGCGGCGGGCCGGCGCGCATTGGCATCGAGGCGTGCCGTTTCACTGGATGCTGGACTGGGGAACACCCTTTCCCCTGTTCGCCAGCCATGCCAGCGGCGCCCGGTTGACGGATGCTGACGGCTGCGTTTTTGATGATTTTTGTCTGGGCGATACAGGGGCCATGTTCGGCCATTCTCCTGCCCCCGTGGCGGAGGCGATCCGGCGACAGGCGTCCCGAGGACTGACAGCAATGCTGCCCAGCGACGATGTGGTTGCGGTCGGTGACGCTCTGGCTGACATGTTTGGATTGCCCTGGTGGCAAGTGACATCGAGCGCGAGCGAAGCCAATCGGGCAGTCATCCGCTGGTGCCGCGGCATTACCGGACGTGACAGGATTCTTGTCTTCAACGGCTGCTATCATGGCGCAGTTGATGATGTTTTCGTCGATCTGCGCAATGGTGTTCCGGAATTGCGCCGCAGCCTTGTCGGTCAGGTCTATGACGTCCGGGAACATACGCGCGTGATCGAGTTCAACGACGTCACGGCGCTGGAGGCGGCGTTGGCGCAAGGCGATGTTGCCGCAGTCCTGACTGAGCCCGCCATGACAAATGTGGGCATGGTGCTTCCACAGCCCGGATATCTGGAGGCCATGCGCGAATTGACCAACGCTCATGGAACCCTGCTGGTTTTTGATGAAACGCATACAATTTCGACTGGTTTTGGCGGGTACACGCGCTGCTTTGGTCCCACTCCGGACATGTTTGTTCTGGGAAAGCCGGTCGCTGGCGGGGTCCCGGCTGCGGTCTATGGGTTTTCTGATGACGTTGCCGAACGCATGGAGCGGGTGCGCGCGGCTGGCGAAAGCGGCCATTCCGGCATTGGCACGACACTTTCTGCAAATCCGCTCGCAATGGCGGCCATGCGCGCAACACTGGAACAGGTGATCACACCGCAGGCTTATGCCCAGATGATCCCCCTCGCAGCCCAACTTGAAGATATGACGAGGAACGTGATCAGGTCGCATGGGCTCGGTTGGCATGTCGCACGCGTCGGCGCGCGGGGAGAGTTCATGTGTGCAGACTCTGCGCCAGTAAATGGCAGCGACGCCCGAGCTGCGATGCAAGGCCCACTCGAGCGAGCTATTCATCTCTTCCTGATCAATCGCGGACTCCTGATTGCACCCTTTCACAACATGACGCTTGTCTGTCCATCCACCACGCAGGATCAGGTTGCACATCTGGCCAGCGTGCTTGATGACTGTCTCCAAACCCTGACTGGATAAATCGAATGACCACCATGCCTGCCAGTTCACTTGCCATCGCGGACCTCGCCGAAGCGCGGGCCTTCTTTCAGGCGCATCCGGACATTGATGCCGTGGATCTCATATTCACAAATATGTGCGGCGTCCCGCGCGGGAAGCGCTTGCGCGCGCATGAAGTGCTCGCCGTATACGAAAATGGCCGCTTCCTTCCGGGGTCGGTCCTTGTTGTCGATATAACCGGCCGGGACACGGAAGAAACCGGCCTTGTGTGGGAGGATGGGGATGCTGACCGTATCGTCAGGCCAGTGGCAGGAACGCTGGTTCCGGCCCCCTGGCTTGGACCCGACGCAGCGCAGTTTCTTACGAGTTTCTACGAACTGGACGGGACGCCAAACGATCTCGATCCCCGACACGTTCTGGGTCAGGTCATCTCCCGCCTTGCTGCAGACGGGCTGACCCCCGTGGCGGCAGTGGAACTCGAATTCTATTTGCTGGATATTTCTGGCCCCAGGCCTGACGCCGCTTCGGGCCCTGTCACGGGCCATCGCAGCAAGGATATCCAGGTCTATGGGCTGCGTGAGATGGAGGATTTCAAACCCTTTTTCGACGATCTCTATGCAGCCTGTGATGCGCAGGGCT
>CAYSCC010000404.1:0-2085 GCA_964429375.1 uncultured Chakrabartia sp. | reverse complement strand
CCTGGACATGCGTCACAGGCTCCCCGACCGAATAAGGATCAGGGTCTTGGTAAGGATCCGGCCTTACCAACCACTTATGCTGGGGCAGCTACACCCCGAAGCCGTGCGTGGCGGCTCCGCGTGCCAGAATGTGCGCAAAGCGCACGCTATGCAAGGGGGGGGCGGTCCTTCCCCCAGCGACATGCAAAACCCCTTTCCTATTCGGCTCCCGTCTGCTTCATCCTGTTTGATGAGGCATACCGCCGCCCATTCCCCCAGTCTTGCCGCAACGTACAGGCAGGTGGCGGGTATCATTTTACCGGAAGGGAATGACAAGTTTGCCAAGTTCCGCCGTGGCGCCTGCGCGGGGAAGACGGAACAGCTTGCAATCTGCGCGCTTTTCCGCCAATGGCGCGCCTCCCCACGGGGAATCGAAGAAAGCCGGAGGGGCGCATGCATGGTGCTGCGTCAGCGATCGGCAGGGAAAGGCAAGAACTATGGCTCTTTATGAGCATGTATTCCTTGCGCGTCAGGATCTGGCCCAGGCCCAGGTCGATGCGCTGGCAGCCAATGCCACGGAAATCATCGAAAAGAATGGCGGCAAGGTAGTGAAGACGGAGACCTGGGGTCTGCGTTCACTCGCCTACAAGATCGCCAAGAACCGCAAGGCGCATTATGTGATGCTCGAGCTGGACGCACCCGGTGCCGTCGTGGCCGAGCTGGAGCGCCAGACGCAGATCAACGAAGACATCATCCGTTACATGACGGTGAAGGTCGATGCGCACGAAGCCGGTCCGTCCGTCATGATGCGCAAGTCCGACCGCCGCGATCGGGAAGATCGTCCACGCCGCGACCGGGATGATCGCCCGCGCCGCGATGACATGTTCGGAGGAGATGAATAATCATGGCACGCCCATTTTTCCGCCGCCGCAAGAGCTGCCCCTTCGCCGCCAAGGATGCGCCGAAGATCGATTACAAGGATGTTCGCCTGCTTCAGGGATTTGTCTCGGAACGCGGCAAGATCGTTCCATCGCGTATCACCGCCGTTTCCGCCAAGAAGCAGCGTGAACTCGCCCAGGCCATCAAGCGCGCGCGCCATGTTGGCCTGCTGCCCTATCTCGTGAAGTAAGGAGCGAATTCGATGGAAGTCATTTTGCTCGAACGCGTTGAAAAGCTCGGCGCCATCGGCGATGTCGTAACGGTGAAGAACGGGTTTGCCCGCAACTTCCTGTTGCCGCGCGGCAAGGCGCTCCGGTCCAACGCCGCCAATCTCAAGATCTTTGAAGCCAACAAGGCAAAGATCGTTGCGGACAATGAAGCCAAGCGCAGTGAAGCCGAAAAGGCCGCAAAGAATGTGGATGGCACCGCCGTCACGCTCATCCGGCAGGCTTCGAACACCGGGCAGCTTTATGGTTCGGTCGCCGTGCGCGATATTGTCGAAGCGCTTGAAGGCGAAGGCAAGCATGTCACGCGCCAGCAGGTCGTTCTGGACAAGCCGATCAAGGCAATTGGCGTTTATGAAGTGAAGGTTGCTCTCCACGCGGAAGTTTCCGTCACCGTCAAGGTGAACGTGGCGCGTTCGCCGGAAGAGGCCGAACTCCAGTCCCAGGGTGTCGATGTGATGGCCCAGATGTTCGAAAAGGACACAGCTGGCTTCATCGAGGATTTCGATCCGAACGCTGAGCCCGGTGTGATTGCCGGTGAACCCGCAGAGGCTGCCCCGGCGGCTGAAGCCGTCGCGGAAGACGCGTCCGACGAAGGCTGATCGAGCCGGTTCGAAAGCCAAAGAAAAGGGGCCGGTTCTCGAGGAAGAACCGGCCCCCTTTTTTTGCCCAGCGCAATGCGCCGATCGTGCTAGAGTTCGCTTTCGAGCCACCCTTTGAGGGCGGACTTGGGGGCCGCCCCCACCTTGGTCGCCGCTGGAGCGCCATCCTTGAACAAAATCATCGTCGGAATCCCGCGCACGCCAAAGCGGGTCGGCGCATCCGGATTTTCGTCGATATTGATCTTGGCAATCGTGACCTTGCCGGCCAGCTCGTCACTGATTTCCTCAAGGCTCGGCCCGATCATCTTGCACGGCCCGCACCATTCCGCCCAGAAATCAAC
>CAYSCC010000403.1:0-2090 GCA_964429375.1 uncultured Chakrabartia sp. | reverse complement strand
AACGACCTTGTGGCCCTTGGCAATCAGCGCTCGCGTTGCCGCTCCTCCCACAAATCCGGAAGCGCCAGTGACAAAAATTTGCATCAATCGTCTCCCATCGGCCGGGGAAGGAGCAAGGCAAGCAGTTTTGCCCGGCATTCTCCATCAATTATTCCATCTATCGTTGCTGGACGGAATCTCCGCTGGAAAGCCCGAACTGCAGCAATGGGATCCGTTACGTCATAACCAAAACGCTCAAGCGCAAGCAGGAAGCCGGCGTCGGTCCAGTGCGGATCCATCAGGTTTTTCGTGGGACTTGGCAACGCCAGTCTCAGCCGTGCAAGCCGTTCCCATGGGAAAAGCTCTCCCGGATCCTCCTTTCGCGCAGGCGCAACATCCGAATGCCCTACGATATTGCCCCTCGTGATCCTGTGTCGCAGCGTTACGTCCTGCATCAGTCCGATAAGCGCATCAATCTGCGCCACAGGGAAAGGTCGATATCCGAATTCATGACCAGGATTGACGATTTCGATCCCGACACTCGCTGAATTGATATCCGTTACCCCGCGCCAGAATGACTTCCCTGCATGCCAGGCCCGCTTGGCTTCATTGACCATGCGAACAATTTGCCCATCTTCTGCAATCAGATAGTGCGCAGAAACCTTCGCCTCGGGATCGCACAGCCGTGCTATAGCGGAAGCGGCGTCCTGCATTCCTGTATAGTGGAGCACGACCATGGTGACGGGCAGTGCCCGCTCATCAAAATTCGGCGATTGAGTGTCGATGATCGCACTCATAGTCTCTGCCCTGCTTCATTCGCCCTGGCTGTCCTGATCGTGACTATCGCAATGCCAATCATGACGATCACGCCACCGACAACCATTTGTGAGGTCAATTTCGTCCCGAAATAAAGCGACGATGTGATGACCGCAATGACGGGAGCAGCCAGAGTCAACGGAATCACGCTGGACACCGGGTGCCTTTGCAGGAGGATGCTCATAGCTCCTTGCCCAATCACGGTTGACCCCAGCGCAGAAAAAAGAATCCAGCCGAATGTCGAGAGCGGCACGGCCCCCAGCCCGGCAAAGCTGCCCGGCTCAAAAATATAGGCAATGGGAGTAAGGACAAGTGTGCCCATCAGCCCAACCCACGCATAAATGGTCAATACAGGGGTTCCGATCAGCCGCCTCTGGATGAGCGAACAGAAGGCCCAGACAAGACAAGACGCCGCCGTCAGGGCAATGCCCAAATGCTCGTTGATGGCTGCTGGATCAAATACGAGCATGACCACGCCACCAAAGGAAAGCGCAATGCCAAACATGCGCGGCCCATGGATCCTTTCGCCGAGAAACACGACCGCCATGATCAATGAAAACGGCACACCAAGCTGCCCGGCAATTGCCAGGGCGCTGACATTGTCTGCCACAGCCAGCGAAAGATTTACGAGCACGTAGAAAATTGCACCTGACAACACACCCAGAACCAGCAACTCGCGCATTTTTCCCGGGATGATCTTGAGCGCAGGCATGCAGATTGCAAGGACCATCATCTGGCGAAGCATGGCCGCAGTGAGGGGAGATACCAGATCAACACCCATTTTGACCGCAATGAGATTCAATCCCCACATCACATTCATGACACAGGCAATCAAAAAGTCGCGCGCTGTAAGGCCTTCCGAACGGGCACGCTGAGGCTCAAATGACTCCATAGCCTCCCCTTACCGATTTTGCGGACGGAACCAAACCGCGGCTATGCTGCGCGAATGGTCGCTCCAAACACGAGGACAGGATCCGCCGGATCGGACGCCCGAATGGCTCCAGCGCCGGATGTCGCAAGCTTGTGGGCCAACCAGGCAGCGGCAGCGCGAGGAGCGAGCATGTCTTCGTCGACCTGCCCGAGAAGGGCGAGGCGCAGCTCGGGATCCAGCACGAGGCGATCGCCCTCCGCGCGAATGGCGATTTCTGTGATGCCATTGGCTGTCTCTGCGCCCACATCCAGTCGGCCGCCGCGAACCAGCGCATCGCCGGCAATCAGCGCAAGATTCAAAAGCAGCTTGATGGCGGGCTTGGACAGCGTCGCATCTTCCACCAGCCAGCCAAGCTGAATCCGGC
>CAYSCC010000402.1:0-2091 GCA_964429375.1 uncultured Chakrabartia sp. | reverse complement strand
GTTCGGAAAAGGCGATGCAGGCGGCCAGTTCGAATCCTTCCTGAATCTCCCGCTTTCCGATCGTGCAGCCCTTCGCCTTGTCGGTTTTTATCAACGTGACGGCGGCTATATCGACAATGTTCGGGCGACGCGCACCTTCACCCTGGGGGACGGCGACCCCACGACGAACGTCACGGTCAACAATGCCAATCTGGTCGAGAAGGATTTCAACGACGTCGATACCTATGGTGGCCGGGCCGCCTTGAAAATCGATCTGGATGACAATTGGACCGTAACGCCGGCGATCATCTACCAGCGCCAATTGAGTCGCGGGTCCTTTGCCTTTGACAAGAAAAAGGGCGATCTGAAGGTATCGGATTTCAGGCCTTCAAGCAATCTTGACCGCTTCTATCAGGCCGCTCTCACGATCGAAGGCAAGATCAGCGATTTCGATCTCATCTATTCGGGTGGCTATTTCGAGCGCCGAGTGAAAACCGCGCTGGACTATTCGTACTACACCGTCGCCTATGACCAGATTCCCGGATATACCAAATTTCCCGACGGAATGGGGGGCTTCCTCGATCCTACCCAGTCAATCTTCGCCGATGAGCGCTATACGAAATTCACCCAGGAAGCGCGATTGTCCTCACCAGCCGACAAACGCTTTCGCGTGATTGCGGGTGTCTTTTACCAGCGCCAGACCAACAAGGACAATACGGACTTCTCGATCCAGAATCTGGGCACGATAGTGACGCAACCTCGTGGTTTTGGCGATGATCTCTTCGCCCGCCGCCTGTTCCGGGTGGACACGGACTATGCAGCCTTTGCCGAGGCCAATTTCGACATCACGGATACATTGAAACTGACGGGCGGCATCCGCGGCTTCAGGGCCAAGAACAGCCTTTTCGGCTTTTCGGGCTTTGCATCAAATGTCCTCAGCACGTTGCAGCCCTGCCTGCCCACCAGCAAGATGGACAGGCCCTGCAACAATATTGACAAGCGAACGTCTGAAAGCGGTGAAACGCACAAGGTCAGCCTTGCCTGGCAAGCGACACCGGATCAGCTTTACTACGCGACCTATGCCACGGGCTTTCGGCCCGGAGGAAACAATCGCCTTGTCGGAATCAATCCCTTCAAGTCTGATCGCCTCTCCAATTTCGAGCTGGGAACGAAGCTTGGCCTGTTTGATCTCAAGTTGAAGATCAACGCCGCGATCTTCTATGAACGTCTGACGAAGCTCCAAACTCCGCTGGCTGGGGTCAGTGGTATTGTAAGCATCTTCAATGCCGGCAATGCACGGGTGTATGGTGCTGAAGCCGATGTTACACTCGCCTTGGGAGGCCTGACGCTTACCGGCTCTGGTTCCTATATCGACGCAAAGCTGACGACCGACTTCTGCCAAGGAGCGAAATCTCAGAACAATGGTCGCTGCATTCCAGGCGTTACCCCTGATGCGCCCAGCGGCACACGACTGCCCTTGCAGCCCCGTTTCAAGGGTAGCGCCACAGCACGATATGCTTTTGAACTGGTCGGCAATGAAAGCTTCATTCAGGGTTCGCTCAACTACCGCGGGAGAGCGCGTTCGCGCCTGCTGACAGACCGGCAAAATGCGGTTGGCTCGACACCGGGCTTTGCAACGTTCGACTTTTCCGTCGGCACGCAGCTGGAAAAATGGAAAGTCGAGCTGTTCCTGCAAAATGCGTTCGACAGGCGGGGTGAACTGAACCGTACGACTGCATGCTCGGATGTTATGTGCGGCCCCTTCCAGCGAACCTTGCCGATCAAGCCCCAGAACTTCGGCTTGAAACTGGGAACGCGATTATAGTCGCCTGCCGCTTTGACCTGCATCAAAGACTGGCGCGCAAGTCCGCGCCATCCTGAGACTCAGGAAGGATGCATGGCTCATGGCAGAAGCAGTTACGCCGGGCGTGTCCCCGTTTGAACGCATTGGCGGCCGGAAGCGGCTGTCGCAAGTTGTTGACCGGTTTTATGGCCTGATGGACGATGATCCGGCCTATGCCAGCCTTCGCGCGATGCATGCGGAAGATCTGACACCCATGCGGTCATCGCTGACGGACTTTCTGACGGCATGGATGGGAGGGCCGAGAGACT
>CAYSCC010000401.1:0-2103 GCA_964429375.1 uncultured Chakrabartia sp. | reverse complement strand
TACCGATGTTGACGGCGTCTATACGACCGACCCGAGGATCGTTCCCCGGGCGCGCAAGCTCAACAAGATCACTTATGAGGAAATGCTCGAACTCGCGAGCGTGGGCGCAAAGGTGCTTCAGACACGGTCTGTCGGCCTCGCAATGAAGGAAAATGTACGCTTGAAGGTCCTGACATCGTTCGATGACAGGCCCGGAACAATGATCGTTGGCGACGATGAAATTGGAGAAAATGACGTGGAACGCCAGGTGATTACGGGCATCGCCCATGACAAGAACGAAGCCAAGATCACGTTGACGAACGTGCCCGATCGGCCTGGCGCGGTTGCGAGCATTTTCACACCGCTTGCAGAAGCGAACATCAATGTCGACATGATCATCCAGAACATCGCCCATGACTCTGGCTCAACGGACGTGACTTTCACTGTCCCGGGTGCAGAGCTCGCGCGGGCGCTCGATGCGCTTGAAAAGGCCAAGGACGTCATTGGCTATGAAAAGCTCCTGCACGACACCAAAGTTGCCAAAATCTCGATTGTTGGCGTCGGCATGCGCAGCCATGCGGGTGTCGCCTCGGCAATGTTCAAGGCATTGGGTTCCCGTGGAATCAACATTCAGGCGATTTCCACCAGCGAGATCAAGGTTTCTGTGCTGATTGACGAAGATGAAACCGAACTTGCAGTTCGTGTTCTGCACACAGCCTACGGCCTTGATGCCGAGGACGCGGCGTGACCAAACTTGACGCGCTGATGAAGCGCGGACGAGATTTTCTTGGCTCTGACGTCGCGATCATGGCTGGCGCCATGTCCTGGATCAGCGAACGCACGCTTGTTTCCGCAATGTCGAATGCGGGCGGCTTTGGTGTGATTGCCTGTGGTGCCATGCCTCCTGCCCTGCTCGACGCGGAAATTGCAGCCACCAAGGCAATGACGGACAAGCCGTTCGGCGTGAATCTGATCACGATGCATCCCGACCTCGATGAACTGATTTCCATTTGCGCGAAACACAGGGTTTCTCACGTTGTCCTGGCTGGGGGTCTGCCGCCGCCAGGATCGATCGATGCCATCAAGGCGAATGGCGCACGGCTGATTTGCTTTGCTCCCGCACTGTCGCTTGCCAAGAAGCTGGTGCGATCTGGTGTCGACGCCCTTGTGATCGAAGGCATGGAAGCAGGCGGCCATATCGGGCCGGTGTCGACTTCGGTTCTTGTACAGGAAATTCTTCCCGAGATTGGTCCTCAGGTGCCTGTCTTCGTGGCTGGCGGCATTGCCAGGGGCGAAGCGATGGCCTGTTTCCTTGAATTGGGCGCAGCAGGCGTTCAGGTTGGCACGCGGCTTGTGTGCGCGACGGAATGCATTGCCCATCCGGCGTTCAAGAAGGCCTTTCTCCGCGCATCGGCGCGCGACGCCGTGGCCAGCGTGCAGATCGACCCACGACTTCCGGTCATTCCCGTTCGGGCATTGAAGAATGCAGGTACAGAAGAATTCACGCGCAAGCAGATTGAAGTTGCGGCCATGCTGGATCGCGGCGAAATCGACATGGGTGCTGCCCAATTGGCCATCGAGCATTTTTGGGCTGGTGCCCTGCGTCGTGCGGTTATCGAGGGCGATGTGGAAAACGGTTCCCTGATGGCGGGCCAATCCGTCGGGATGGTCAAGTCCGAAGAGCCCATTGCCCAGATATTGCAGACGCTGCTCGCCGAAGCGCAGGCAGCATTGGAATAACACGCAACAATCTGTTAGCGCTGCGTGCATGCCGATGATCGCTGCAGCCTCTGCCCGTGAAATTCTGACTGGCCTCCACGAAGTGATGGCCTCTCGCGCGACCGCCCAAGCAAAGCTCAACAAGGTTGTGCAGATCATTGGCGAAGCACTCGCCAGCGAAGTTTGCTCCATATATCTGCGACGCGAGGGCGTGCTCGAACTTTTTGCAACACGCGGGCTCAATCAGGAAGCGGTCCACGTGACAAAGCTGGCCATGGGCGAAGGGCTGGTCGGCACCATTGCGGAGCAGATTGCAACACTCAACCTTGATGAGGCAACCAGCCACCCGGACTTCGCCTACAAGCCCGAAACAGGCGAAGAACTGTTCCACAGTTTTGCGGGCGT